>JAWLGG010000318.1:0-4352 GCA_041685155.1 Chromatocurvus sp. | reverse complement strand
CTGGCCTGGGCCGGGCTGCCGGAAGTGGATCTCAGCTTTCTCGGACTGCTCTCGTACATTGGCGTCATCGCGGCGCTCGTCCAGATTCTCGAGATGTTTCTCGACAAGTACGTGCCGGTGCTCTACAACGCGCTCGGCGTCTTTCTGCCGCTGATCACGGTGAACTGCGCCATTCTCGGCGCCTCATTGTTCATGGTGGAGCGCGACTACAATTTCGGCGAAAGCGTGGTCTTCGGTGCAGGTGCCGGCGTGGGCTGGGCCCTCGCCATTGTCGCTCTGGCGGGCATTCGCGAAAAGCTCAAGTACAGTGATGTGCCGGACGGGTTGCAGGGTCTTGGCATAACGTTTATCACTGTGGGGCTGATGTCACTCGGCTTCATGTCGTTTGGCGGTATAGATCTGTAGCTGCAGTATAGCGAGGAAACCTGAATGGATATGACAATTGTGTTTGGCGTCGCCATGTTTACGGCGATCGTCCTCGCACTGGTACTGGTAATTCTGTTTGCGCGGACACGGCTCGTCAGCAGTGGCGACGTGACGATCGAGATCAACGGCGAGAAGACCATCACCGTGCCCGCGGGTGGCAAGCTGCTGCAGACGCTGTCGGACGCGGAGCTCTTTCTGGCGTCAGCCTGCGGTGGTGGCGGTACCTGCGCCCAGTGCAAATGTATCGTCAAGGAGGGTGGCGGTGCCATGCTGCCCACTGAGGAGTCTCACTTCTCCCGCCGTGACGCCGCCGAGGGCTGGCGGTTGAGCTGTCAGACTGCGGTTAAACAGGACATGAAGATCGAGGTGCCGGAAGAGGTCTTCGGCGTGCGTCAGTGGGAGTGCGAGGTTCTGGGCAACCCCAACGTTGCAACTTTCATCAAGGAGCTCACCCTCAAGCTGCCGGAAGGCGAGAACGTTGAGTTCCGTGCCGGTGGCTATGTTCAGCTGGAGTGCCCACCGCACGAGGTGCGTTACGAAGATTTCGACATCGAGGAGGAGTACCGTGGTGACTGGGAGCGCTTCGGCTTTTTCAAGGTAGTGTCGAAAGTTGAAGAGCCAGTGATTCGTGCCTACTCCATGGCCAACTACCCGGAAGAGGAAGGCATCGTCAAGTTCAATATCCGCATAGCGACGCCGCCCCCCGGCAGCGAGGGCATCCCGGCAGGCAAGATGTCGTCCTGGGTATTCAATCTCAAGCCCGGAGACAAGGTCACGGTTTACGGGCCCTTTGGTGAGTTCTTCGCCAAGGAAACCGATAACGAGATGGTGTTCATCGGCGGGGGCGCAGGTATGGCGCCAATGCGTTCACATATCTTCGACCAGTTGCTGCGCCTCAACAGCAAGCGCAAGATCACTTTCTGGTACGGTGCCCGGTCGCTGAAGGAAATGTTCTATGTCGAGGAGTACGACAAGCTGGCAGAGGAGCATGAGAACTTCACCTGGCACGTGGCGCTGTCGGACCCGCAGCCCGAGGACAACTGGGACGGTGACACCGGGTTCATCCACAACGTTCTCTATGAGCGCTACCTGAAGGATCACCCGGCGCCAGAGGATTGCGAGTTCTATATGTGTGGGCCGCCAATGATGAATGCGGCCTGCGTCAAGCTTCTCGCCGATCTCGGGGTGGAGCCGGAGAACATCATGCTGGACGACTTCGGTGGCTGACGGCCTTACAGGCAGGGAAAAATGCCACCGTTGCCGGTGGCTTTTTTTTGCGCTGCTGGTTTTTGTTGCAGGCTGCCAGGAATCCGTTCAGACGCACAAACTGCAGGGTGCCACCATGGGCACCACCTGGAACGTCACCTACACCGGCGGTGCCAGTCCGTCTGTCGTAAAGGCGGATATCGAGTCGGTTCTCGAGGCCGTCAATGCCAGCATGTCGACCTATCTGGCGGATTCTGAAATCAGCCGCTTCAACGCCAGCGATATCGGGCAGACGAGCGCGGTCTCATCGTCTTTCGGCGAGGTTCTCTCTGCCGCACTGGCTATCGGAGAACGCTCAGACGGTGCTTATGATGTCACGGTAGGTCCGCTGGTGGAGCTCTGGGGCTTTGGGGCAGGTAGCGGGGAAGAGTGGAGTATGCCCTCTGCAGAGCGGGTGGTAGAGGCCCTGACGCGTGTGGGTCAGGGCTCGCTGGTATGGGATGCCGAGAGCAGTGCGCTGGCCAAACGCAGACCCGTGCAGCTGGATTTCTCCTCCATTGCAAAGGGGTACGGGGTGGACCGTATAGCGGAAACCCTGGAGGAGAAAGCCCTGTCTGACTTTCTGGTGGAGGTGGGTGGCGAGATGCGTGTATCCGGTGTCAGCCCGCGCGGCGATGCTTGGCGAATCGCTATCGAGAAGCCTATCGCAGGGCAGCGCGGCGTGGCGGAAGCTCTGGAACTCAACGACGGTGCTGTTGCCACATCAGGTGACTACCGGAATTTTTTCGAATACGAGGGAACGCGCTATTCACACACCCTTGACCCGCGCACAGGATACCCGGTAACGCACAATCTGATCTCTGTGACGGTGCTGCATGAACGCTGTATGATGGCAGACGCCTGGGCGACGGCTCTCAGCGTGGCGGGGCCCGACGAGGCACTGCGCCTGGCGGTCGCCAACGACCTTGCAGTCTATCTCATGGTGCGTGATGGTGATGACGTGACCAGTCGGGTTTCACCGGCATTCAGGGCACGATTCGACAGGATGACAAACAAGTAACACGACGGAGTTAGCTATGCTTTTGGCGTTTTTGGCAACATTCCTGATGATGGCGACTGTCATGGCAATCATGGCGGTCGGCGTCATGGCCGGCAGGGCGCCGATCAAAGGCTCCTGCGGTGGTATCGGCGCCATCGGCATCGATCAGTCCTGCGAAATCTGCGGCGGTAACCCACAGCGCTGTGAAGACGAAACGCGGGATACCGATAACGCCAGGCCGGGCGACGTCGCACGCCCCTCGTTCTACGCCGCCGACAAGACATAAGCGCGTGTGAACGGGTCGATCTACCCGCTTTTCATTGGCTATCGCTACAGCTTCAGTCGCAAACGCAACCGATTCACGGCGCTCGTTTCCGTCATCTCCATGTTCGGCATGGCGCTGGGGGTGGCGAGTCTCATTGTCGTTCTATCGGTCATGAACGGCTTTGCCGCCGAGCTGCGCGACCGCATTCTCTCCCTGGTTCCACACGGTTACGTGAATTTTCTGGACGATGACGCGGCAAGGCACTGGGTAGAGCCGATGCAGCGTGTGGCCGATATGCCCGGAGTGGCGGCGGTGGCGCCGTTCCTGCGCGAGCAGGTACTGCTCGGCGCCGGAAGTTCACTGCAGGCTGCCCGCCTGTTCGGCGTCTCTCCTGCCGATGAGGCGGGGGTGTCGCGGGTGGCAAATACGCTCGTGGCGGGTCGGCTTGCGGCCATCGAGACAGAACCTTTTGGCGTTGTGCTGGGCACGTCACTTGCCCGCATGGTGGGCGTTGGCGTTGGCGACACGGTCGTGGTAACCCTGCCTCGCCTAACTGTCACCCCGCTCGGCGCGTTTCCCCGCAGCAAGCGGTTGACTGTGGTCGGGCTCTTTCAGGTTGGTGCGCAGCAGGATGCGGAGCAGGCCTATGTTTCGCTTCACACCGCACAGCGACTGCTGAGCAGGGCCGGGGCCGTGTCTGGACTGCAGGTGCGTACCGAGGACCTGTTCGCTGCCCCCGGGATACTGCGCGAGGTGGGAGCGCGCCTCGGCCCCCGGGTGAATGCCGTTGACTGGAGCCAGACACAGGGCTCGCTGTTCCGCGCCGTTCGCATGGAAAAAATCACCGTTGCACTGCTGTTGTTGAGCGTTGTGGCGGTAGCGGCGTTCAACATTGTTTCCACCCTGGTCATGTCGGTGGCGGAGAAGCGCGGTGATATCGCGGTTCTGCGAACGCTGGGGGCAGATGCGCGCGGCATCATGACCATTTTTATTATCCACGGATTGTCATTGGCGCTACTGGGAGTCGTCACAGGCGGTGTTATCGGCGTACTGCTGTCTCTGAATATTGCCGAGCTGACGCGCTGGTTGGAAGCGCTGACCGGTGCCGTGCTGTTTGATCCCGACGTGTATTTCATCAGTGCACTACCGGCCGTACTGGAATGGAGCGATGTCCTGACGGTCGTGCTGGCCTCTCTCGCTCTTGGAACAATTGCCACGCTGTATCCTGCCTGGCGCGCGTCAAGGATTGCGCCGGCGGAGGTGCTTCGCTATGCCTGAACCCGTTCTGCAGTGCCTGGGCCTCGGCAAGGATTTCACCGATGGAAACCGCATCATTCGCGTACTCAAGGGTGTCGAGCTGACCCTCAACCCGGGGGAGACGCTGGCTATCGTCGGTGCTTCGGGCAGCGGAAAATC
>JAWLGG010000317.1:0-4356 GCA_041685155.1 Chromatocurvus sp. | reverse complement strand
GCGACGGGCTTCACAAACACCTTGCCGAAGCGGTCGATAACGTCCTGCCAGTCGCTGTCGGCGTGAAGTTCGACGAAATCCGCGGTGGGAAGTCCCTGTCCGCGCCACAGCTGCTTGCTGCGCAGCTTGTCCATGGCCAGGGCCGAACCGAGAACGCCGGAGCCGCTGTAAGGCACGCCGAGGTGCTCCAGCAGCCCCTGCATACTGCCGTCCTCGCCCCCGGGGCCGTGCAGGATGTTGAACACGAAGTCGGCGGCGAGCAGCTGTTCCATCCAGCCGCTGTCCGCCGGATCGACAACAAGCACCCGGAATCCCGCAGCATCGAGGGCGGCGTGCACGGTCGCTGCGCTGTTCAGTGACACCTCGCGCTCCGCAGACCGTCCTCCCTGCAGAAGCGCGACGCAGCCGCCGCGAAGCTCAGCCAGGTTCATACCGGCACCTCCGCCACACCGCGCGCCGCGAGCTCCCGCGCCAGGCCGGCGATATCACCCGCGCCCTGGGTAATCACGACGTCGCCGTCCTGCAGCAGGCCGGCAAGCAGCGCCGGGACCTGCGCGACCTCCGGGGCGTAGACCGGCTCAAGCTGGCCGCGCTGTCGGATACTCCGCGCAAGAGAACGGCTGTCGGCGCCGGCCACCGCCGCCTCGCCCGCGGCATAGACCTCGAGCAGCACCAGGGCATCGCAGGCCGACAGGACAGCCACAAAATCCTCGTAAAGATCGCGGGTCCGGCTGTAGCGATGGGGCTGGTAGACCATGACCAGGCGGCGATCGGGCCAGGCCTGGCGCGCCGAGGCAAGCGTGGCGCTGACTTCGGTGGGGTGATGTCCGTAGTCGTCCACCAGCGTTGCGCTGCCGCGCGCCAGAGCGAGCTCACCGAGAACGGAAAAGCGCCGGCCCACGCCACCGAACTGCGACAGGGCAGCGGCGATGGCCGCTGTCTCCAGACCCTGGTCGGTCGCCACCGCCACCGCCGCGGCCGCATTCAGCACGTTGTGGCGGCCGGGCATCGCCAGGTCCACGACGACCGGCTCATGGTCCGGTCGCTGCACGCTGAAGCGCGTGCGCAGGCCGGCGGGCGTCAGGCCCGTGATACGGAAGTCCGCGTGCTCGGAAAAGCCATAGGTCATCGTCGGACGACCGATGCGCGGCAGCAGCTCGCGGATGACCGGATCATCCACGCAGACAACCGCCAGTCCGTAGAACGGCAGGTTGTGCAGGAACTCCACGAATACCGTTTTCAGGCGGCTGAAATCGCCGCCGTAGGTACCCATGTGATCCGCCTCGATGTTGGTGATCACCGTCACCATGGGCTGCAGATGGAGGAAGGAGGCGTCACTCTCGTCGGCCTCGGCGATCAGGAAGCGGCTGGCACCAAGCTGGGCGTGGCTGCCGGTGCTGTTGACGCGCCCACCGATCACGAAGGTGGGATCCAGGCCGGCGGCGGCAAAGGTCGCCGCGATCAGGCTGGTGGTCGTGGTCTTGCCATGGGTTCCGGCTACCGCGATACCGTAGCGATAGCGCATCAGCTCCGCGAGCATCTCGGCCCGGGGCACCACGGGAATGCGTGCCTCGCGGGCAGCCAGCAGCTCCGGATTGTCCGCCGGCACCGCGCTGGAGGTGACCACGACGTCCGCCTGACCGATGTTGTCGGCGCGGTGACCGAGGTGCACGCTCACGCCGAAATCGCGCAGCCGCGCCGTGGCCGCACTGTCGCGCAGGTCCGAGCCGGACACGCTGTAGCCGAGGTTGGCCAGCACCTCGGCAATACCGCTCATGCCGGTACCGCCAACGCCAATCATGTGGATGTGCCGCACGCGGCGCATCTCGGGCACGGGGTAGGCCGTCGAGGCGGTCATGCCAGCACCCCCTCACAGCGGTCGGCGACCGCCGCCGTTGCCGCGGGCATGGCGCAGGCCGCCGCCTTGCGTGACATGCTGGCCAGGCGCTGAGGGTCGCGAATCAGCGTGAGAACCTGCGCCGCCAGGCCTTCTGCGGTCAGGGACGCCTGCGGCAGAAGCAGGGCCGCGCCGCGATCCGCCAGGTACAGCGCATTGCGCCGCTGATGGTCATCGATCGCGTGGGGCAACGGAACGAGCAGCGCGGGACGCGCCATCACCGCCAGCTCGGCGATGGTAAGGGCACCGGCGCGGCACAGCACCAGGTCGGCCCACGCATAGGCCTCTGCCATATCCTCGATAAAGGGGTCGCAGCGCACACCGGTGAGCCCGGCACGGGCGTAGTCCTGCTGCACGACGTCCGTGTGCGCGTCGCCGCACTGGTGCCACAACAGGGGCATCGGGTCGCAGCCGGAGGACTGCAGCGCCAGCAGCAGCGGCGCAATGCTGTCATTGATCGGCCGTGCACCGAGGCTGCCGCCGAGGACCAGCAGGCGCAGTGGCCGGGAGCCGTCGTAGTACCACTGCCGGGCCCGCGCCGCCTGCAGCAGTTCGGCGCGCACGGGATTGCCGACAAATTCGCCGGGGTGGCGCGCCGGGAAGGCGTCGGGAAAGCCGGCGAGGCGGGCCGATGCCAGCGGTGCCAGCAGGCGATTGGTGGTGCCGGCAACGGCATTCTGTTCATGCAGCACCAGCGGCCGGCCAAGCAGTCGGGCGACAAGACCCACCGGCCCGGCCGCGTAGCCGCCCATGCCGACAACACAGCCCGGCGAGCGGCGCAGAACCAGCCACAGCGCCAGGCCGACCGACACCAGCAGCGCGAGCACGCCACGCAGTGTATCCAGCGGGCCCTTGCCGCGCAGACCGCGCACCGGCAGCTGATGCAGGAGGAAACCGGCAGCGGGCACGACTCGCGACTCGAGCCCCCGCGATGTGCCGACCCACTCCACACGGTAACCGCGCGTAACCAGTTCACGCGCAACCGCAAGCGCCGGATAGACATGGCCGCCGGTACCGCCGGCAAGTACAAGAACCAGCGGCGCCGTCATTTCCGGCTCCCGGAGCGACGTTCGCTCTCGATCCGCAGGACCAACGCCAGCAGGCAGAAACTCATGACCAGGGCGCTGCCGCCGTAGCTGACGAAGGGCAGCGTCAGGCCCTTGGTCGGCAGCAGGCCCGAGCTGGCGCCCATGTTGATAAAGGCCTGGCCGGCAAACATCATCGCCACGCCGTAGCAGACATAGCTGGCGAAAGTGTCACCGTCTCTGGCGGCGGCGCGCCCGATGGCGGCAACGCGCAGCACCAGCAGCAGCACCAGCAGCAACAGACCCAGCGCGCCAATGAAGCCGGTCTCTTCCGCCCAGATGGAGAACACAAAGTCCGTGTGCGCCTCGGGCAGGTAGAACAGCTTCTGCACGCTGTTGCCCAGTCCGACGCCGAACCACTCGCCGCGACCGAAGGCAATGAGCGACTGCACCAGCTGAAACCCGGTGCCGTAGGGATCGGCCCAGGGGTCCGTGTAGGCGGTGAGGCGCTGCAGCCGGTAGGGCGCGCTGATGATCAGGCCGGCGAGTCCCAGGCCGCTTAGCGCGACCACGATAAAGAAGTGCAGCAGCTTCATGCCCGCCAGGAACAGCAGGCCGAAGGCGGTGCCAAGGACGATCACGGTGGCGCCGAAATCCGGTTCGAACAGAAGCAGCAGCGCCACGACGGCGAGCACGAACATCGGCCGGAGAAAACCCTGCCACTGCTCGCGCACCGCCGCCTCCTGCCGCACGAGGTAGCCCGACAGAAAGAGAATGCTGCTGCCCTTGACCAGCTCCGAGGGCTGCAGGGTGAATGGCCCCATGGGCAGCCAGCGCTGGCTGCCATTGACGTCCTTGCCGATGCCCGGCACCAGCACCAGCGCCAGCAACGCCAGGGACAGCACGAGCCAGAGCCAGGCGGAGTGATACCAGAAGACCGACGGCAGACGGTACACCAGCGCCGCGCAGGCGACAGAGACCAACAGGTAGAACAGATGACGCTGGGCGTGATACCAGGGATTGCCGAAATTCTGCTCGGCGTAGCCGATGGAGGCGGAGGTAATCGCCACCAGGCCGAGCAGTGCGAGGCTGCCACCAGACAGCAGCAACAGGGGATCGATCCCGTTCCAGGTGCGGACTGCGGTCACGCGACACCCCCGGGCAGCTCGCGCACCGCGGCGGCAAAGACGTCGCCGCGCTCAGCGTAGTCGCGGAACATGTCGAAGCTGGCACAGGCGGGCGACAGCAGCACGCAGTCCCCCGCTGCCGCCAGCGACGCCGCCAGCTGCACCGCCTGCGGCAGGCTGTCGCAATGCTGTACCGGCGCCGCGCCCTTCAGGTCGGCCTCGAGCTGGGCCGCGGTCTCGCCGAGTAGCAGCACCGCCTTGCAGTGCGCCGACACCGGCCGCGCCAGCGCCGCGAAGTCACCGCCCT
>JAWLGG010000316.1:0-4357 GCA_041685155.1 Chromatocurvus sp. | reverse complement strand
GACCAAGCTCGAGGACATTGTCGGCGTGAAGCTGGTCAACCGGGCACAGGGCAGCCAGACCCGGCCCACGCTGTTCGGCGACGCGTTCCTGCAGTACGCCCGTGGTCAGCTCAACGGGATAGAACAGGCCGTGCATCACATGCAGGCACTCAATGGCGCCCGCGCGGGCAAGGTGACTATCGGTATCGGCGAAATCTGCGATGTGGGCGTCGTCGCCAGGGCGGTTCATCACTTTCACCTGCAGCGCCCGGATGTGGAGATATCGCTCCTTGAAGACTATTCCGACACCCTGCTCAACCAGCTGATAGAGGGCGAACTCGACTTTGTCCTCGGCGCCATCGGACCCCCGGCGTCCTCACCTCGCGGTGTGGTCAGTGAGTTTCTCTACAGCCTTGACGACATTGTCATTGCCCGGGCGCAACACCCGGCGGTGAAGCTGAAACGGCCCCGGCTGAAGGATCTGCAGCGCTACACCTGGCTGGTCGCGCGCCGCAGGCCCAGCGACTGGCAGGTGATCCGCGAGGCCTTCATCGCCGAGGGCCTGGAGCCGCCGTCGAGGGTCATCCGCACAGACGCGGCCATGGTCGGCGCGCAGCTCATGATGACCGACGATTTTCTCTTCATGATCTCGCCGGCCATGGCCGATCGCAGCTACGACGGCGTCACGCACCCGCTGCTGAAACGGGTCAACATCGATCGCCCCTCAACCACGCGGCGCGCCGGCATCCTCACGGTCAGGGATCGCAAGCTGAGTCCCGCGGCCGCCTCGCTTGTCGACGATATCCGCCTGCTGCTTCGCGAACGCGACGGCTGATACGACCGGCGTGAGGATCAGCGCTACCGACCTTGCCGTTTGACCCTTACTAGCGCGGCCCCAGAAGGACACTGACGGCGGCGCCACCAAGGTGGCTCTTGCCAATGGAAAGCGTACCGCCGTAGCTCTCGACGATGTCCAGCGCCACTGCAAGGCCCAGCCCCTGCCCGGGATGCCGGTTGTCGGCCCGGGTACCGCGCTCGACAAGCCGTTCGCGCTGGTCATCGGGTATGCCCGGCCCGTCGTCCTCAACCGTGATTGCAAACCCACCAGTAGTCGGATTCGCCGTCACGCGAACCCGGGATGCCGCGTGCTTGCAGGCGTTCTCCATGATGTTGCCCAGCACTTCCATGAGGTCACGCTCGTCGCCGCGAAAGCGGGACCCGGTGCGGACTGCGTTCTCCAGCGTCAGGCCACGGGCAGCGTACACCTTGAGCAGGCTGCGCCGCAGTCTCTCGACGGTCGCCGCCACATCCACGGTGCTGAGCAGGCGGTGGCCGTTGCCCACCGCGCGCTGCAGCTGCCACTCCACCACCTCCTCCATGCGCGCTACCTGTTCGGCGACCACGGCTGACAGCTCGCGGTCGGCGCTGCGACTGCTGCGCAGCACCGCGAGGGGCGTTTTCAGGCTGTGTGCGAGATCCGACAGCGTGTTGCGCATGCGCTCGCGCCGCGCCTGTTCGCTGTGCAGCAGCGTCTTGAGATTATCGGTCACCGGCCGGATTTCCCGCGGCCAGTCGCCGTGCAGGTTGTCCCTCTCGCCGCGCTCTATGCGCGCGATATCGCGACCCAGATCGCGCAGCGGGCGCAGCCCCCAGGCGGTGACCAGCAGCTGTGTTGCCAGCAGCAGCAACAGCGTGCCGCCGAGCCATAGCAGCAGGCTGCGCCGGTAGGCAGCGACATCGGCCCGCAGCGGCGCAAGACTCTCAGCGACCACAAAGCGCAGTGGCACCTCATTGCCGGCATCGGTTTCCCATACTACCTGATAGGCAAGGCGCTGGTGATCCGCCTGCCGTGACAGGTGCCGCTCGCCGGGTGAAAACACAGGCAGGTTTGCAAGCATGACAATCGGGTCCTGCATCAGCGCAGACGGCGACGACCAGAGCAGCGTGTCACCCGACGTCGTGACATAGGCCAGCAGACCGGACCCCGGCTGCAGCAGACGCGATTCAAGCGCCGCTTCCGGCAGGGAGAATGCCGTGTCGAACTCGGCCTGGGCCAGCAGGGTCATCAGGTGCAGCTGCAGTCGCTCCGCCTGCGCCGCCTCGGAGCCCAGGCGGTGCCCACGCTCGAGATACCAGCTGGTGGTGCCCAGGCACAGCGGCAGCAGCAGCACCGATGCCAGCAGCAGGCGCGCCACCAGGGAACGGGGCATCAGGCGCAAGGGGCCGCGGTCTCAGGACTGAAACGATAACCCGCGCCGCGCACCGTCTGAATGAGCTGCAGGGTTCCTCGCGGGTCCAGCTTGCGCCGCAGGCGACCGACAAAGACCTCGATCACATTGCTGTCCCGGTCGTGGTCCTGCTCGTACAGATGCTCCACGAGCTCCGTGCGGGTCACAACGGCGCCGGCGCGATGTGCCAGGTAGGCCAGCGTGTTGTACTCGTAGGCGGTGAGCTCAACCGCCTCTCCATGCAGAGTGACCCGCCGCGCGCTGAAGTCGATAGCCAGGGCGCCATAGTCACCGACCGGGGTACTGCGCCCGGCGACGCGACGCAGCAGCGCCTGCATGCGGGCATCCACCTCCTCGAGGTAGAAGGGCTTGGTGACGTAGTCGTCGGCACCGGACTCCAGACCGTCCACCTTGTCCCGCCAGTCAGCGCGCGCGGTGAGGATGAGCACCGGAAAATCGATACCCGCGCGGCGCCAGCCGGCAATCAGTGCCACCCCGGAACCATCCGGGAGGCCGAGGTCGACAATGGCTGCATCGCAGGGGTATTCCCGGGCGATGAAGTCGGCGTCGCGCAGGTTCCCCGCCTCTTCAACCGCCCAGCCGGTGGTGCGGAAATGGGCGGCAACGCGGTCGCGCAACAACACATCGTCCTCCACCAGCAGCATGCGCATGCCAGACTACTCCCGGATGGTCACCGTGGTAACGCGGCCCTCGTCGAGCAGCAGGCGCACCCGGTAGCTCTCACCGCTGCGTTTCACGCCCAGCACGCGACCACCGTAGGCCTCGCGGGCACGGCGCGCGGCGGTGCGGGCATCCAGCCGGGGCTCTGCCGCCTCGCCTCGCCAGTCCAGCGCGCGTTCACGCGGCTGTGCCTGCGGGCCGCGGTCAGCGTCGCGCTCCCGCCGCGCCTCACGGTCGCCGCGCTGATCGCGTTCATCGCGCCTGTCTGCCTCTGCCGCACGCTCCTCAAGTACATCGCGCAACCAGTCGGGCAGCACCGGCTGCGCCGCCAGCGGGGGTGCGAGGGCGACGAGCACCGGCCACAGCAGCAGGCGGCGCAGCGATGTACGGGGCGATCGTCGGCGCAGCAGTGTGTTTCTCCCTCAGGCGCATGGTCCGGTCAGGACAGCGGCTGTATCTCAACCCGGACCGGGATGGTCCTGCCGGGTTCGCGTCGTGTCCGTGTTTCGTAGATGTTACCGCTATAGCGGTAGCGTACGCGATAGCCATCCACCTCCTCGCGCTCGCGCAGCTCGTACTCCACGCTGCACACGTCCTCGGTGACATAGTAGGACTGCTCATGGCGCCGCCGGCCCATGTCATTGCCGACCGACGCACCAACCACCGCACCTGCGCCTGCAATAACCGGCTGGTAGCGACTGTTCCTGCCGAGCACGCCGGCGACGGTCCCGCCGACGACCGCACCGACCAGCCCCGGCGTCGCCGATCGCGAACCCCGCTCCACAACCCGCACCCGCTCCTCGCGACAGCGTTCATGGGGGATGCGCTCACTGACGACGCGCACAATGGGCTCAGCCGACACGACCTTCGCCTCAACTACCGTACTCTGTCGATCCGCCATGGCCGCGAGCGGCAACAGCGCGAGAAAACCTGCCAGTGTCCGTTTCATCGTGTGCTCCTGTTGGACTACTCCAGACGCAAGCCTAGGCGCCGAAGCCTGAACCCAGGCTGAACGGCAAGGGAAAAAAACGCGGGATCGTTCAGGCTGGGTTCAGGTGGGGCGGGCTAGCCTGAATCCACGCATTCACAGACAGGGAGATGCGCCATGCACCTGAAATCACTGTTCACTGTTGTCCTGGGTACCGTTCTGCTCACCTCCACCGGGCAGGCACTTGCCGACCGTGACGACCGCCGCGGCTATCGCGGTGGCCACCACTACGACAAGGTCGGACACTCCTCGCGCAGGCACTACTCGTCGCATCGATACGGCAATCGCAAGTGGCACAATCCGCACCGCCGCGACTGGCGTCACCGCCGCGGCAACAGCGTGCGCATCTATCATCATTATCGCCACCGCCCCGATTTCACGGGGTTCATCGGCGGCGCACTGCTTGGGTCAGCGATCACTCACTCACTCCACGGATCTCGTGATTACGACCATTCATATGACAGACGCGGACAGATCACCG
>JAWLGG010000315.1:0-4365 GCA_041685155.1 Chromatocurvus sp. | reverse complement strand
CTCGGTCAGTTGTGTCGCGAGCCGTTCGATAAAACGGGCATCCAGTTCCCCGGCCGGGATCGGGGTAACGTGCTGGCGCATGATGCGCGCCAGTGTCGCCTCCGCCAAATGGCTGGCGATCCCCAGTTGCGGATCCAGCTGCGCTGCCGGCTCACGCGGCGCCGCCTCCGGGGACGGCGATTTCGGCGCCTGTGCACAGGCGCCAAGCCAGGCAGCCATCAACAGAGCCGGGATCAGCGCCAGCCATTGTCCATGTTCCCGTTTTGTCACGCCGTGCACTCTCCCTGAAAAACCGCTAGCCTAGCACAATCCCCAGGTTCGCAGCCCCGCCACTGGGGGGCTGCCCGATGGTCAAGCGGAGTGTCCAACCCCATGAGTCCCGGCAACAACGAGCCGCTCTATCTGTGCCTGGATCAGGGCGGGCATGCCAGTCGTGCCCTGGTCTTCGACGCCCGTGGCCGGCAACGCTGTCACGCACGTCAGCCGCTGGTAGCGGAACAATCCGCCAGCGGACACATCGAATACCCGGCGGACGCACTGCTCGATTCCCTGCGCGCCTGCATCGATGACATCCTGCAACAGCTCGGTACCCAGGGTCAGCAACTGACCGCCGCAGCGCTGGCCACACAGCGCTCCAATATTGTCTGCTGGGATCATGACAGTGGTGCGGCGCTCAGCCCGATCATCAGCTGGCAGGATCGGCGCAACGCCGACTGGCTGCAGCAGTTTGAACCGCAGGCTGGCCGGATTCACACCCTGACCGGCCTGCCCCTCTCCCCCCATTATGGCGCCAGCAAACTGCGCTGGTGCCTGGACAACCTGTCGGCGGTACAGCAGGCGCAGCGCGAGGGCCGTCTGCGTCTCGGCCCCATGGCCGCCTGGCTGGCCGGCCGCTTGACCCGCGAGGGTGAGGCCCGCGCCGATCCGGTCAACGCCTCACGCACCCAGTTATGGTCCCTGCAGGAGCATGACTGGCACCCCGAGCTGCTGGAACTGTTCGGTATCCCCCGGCAACTGCTGCCTCCCTGTGTCCCGAACCTGGGCCACTATGGCCAGCTGCTGGCGGGTGAGCTCGAATTGCCCCTGGCACTGGTCAATGGCGATCAATCCGCCGCGCTGTATGCCTATGGCCCACTGCGCGAGGACACCGCCTATCTGAACCTGGGCACCGGCGCCTTTGTCTCGCGCCCGGTCGGCCAGCGGCCACTGTTCGATGACCGCCTGCTCAGCAGTGTGGTGCTGCAAGGTACCCGGCAATCCAGTTATGTTCTGGAGGGCACGATCAATGGCGCCGGCGCGGCGCTCGACTGGCTGGCACGGCAGCACGGACTGGATGAGCTGGCACCAGCGCAACTGAACCAGTGGCTAAAGGACGAGTATGACGCCGTACCCCTGTTTCTCAACGGCGTGGCGGGACTGGCGGCCCCCTACTGGCGCCCTGATTTTGAATCGCGTTTCATCGGCGCGGACGAACTGCCACATCAGGCCGTGGCCGTGCTGGAGAGTATCGTCTTTTTGCTGCAGAGCAACCTGCAACACATGGCCCGGCATCGGCCGACACCGTCGCGATTGCAGATCACCGGCGGCCTTTCACACCTGGATGAGGTCTGCCAGCGGCTGGCCGATCTCACCGGCCGCCCGGTTCACCGCCCCGCCGACTGCGAGGCCACCGCCCGTGGCAGCGCCTTTCTGGTGGCCGGACAACCGGATCACTGGCCGGAACCCGGTCCAGGGCACGAATTTTCACCAACCCACAACTCCCCTTTGCAGGAGCGTTACCGTTCCTGGCGGGATGCCATGAACAAGGCCCTGGACAGGGGGCAGGGGCTAGAACCCAGGACCTGATCAGGTAGGCCCGGGTTGCCGGACACCGCGTTGCTATGTCCGCCCTGCCCCTGAGTACTGAGTGCTGTCAGTCCCGATAAACCCGCCTCGTCACTCGTCACTCGTCACTCGTACCTGTTCCAGAGGGAGCTGCGCTGTGTCCAGGCATTGCGCCGGTTCGGGTAACCACCGACGCAGGATCTGCATGACGTCCTGTGCCGTGGCGCGATAGCCGGTGAGTTTGCCGCCGTAGAGACTCACCACCCTGGGCAGGGATGTCTCAATGAGGGTGTCGCGCGGGCGATCGAACAGGCTCGAGTCGCTGCGCGGCAATACCCGCAGGCCGGCGAAGCTGTCGACCACCGTGGCGTCGCTGGCAGGAAAGTAATGACGGTAAATACGCTGCAAATAGTCGATTTCCGAGGCCAGCGGCGTCACGGCGGCGGGATCCCCGGTATAGGCCGTTTCGGTCGTCCCGATCAGGGTCCGGCCGTGCCAGGGCATAACAAACACGGCCCGCCCGTCCTGCGGCGATTCGACATAAAATACCCCCGAGGGAGCCGGATCGGCGACCACGATATGGGTCCCCTGAACCAGGTCGAATGCTTCTCGTCGTGGTGGCGGGCTTACCCCGTCCAGTATCTGATCCACCCACGGACCGGCCGCATTAATCAGCACCCGGGTGGTAATTTCCTGCATCTGTCCATCCTGTTGATAGCGAACAGTCACCTGATCGCTCTGCGCCTGTGCCGAAACAAAGCGCGCGGGACAATGCAGTTGCGCGCCCAATGACTGCGCCGAAGCCATCACCGCCCGGGTCAGGGCGGCATCGTCGGTCCGGGCATCCCAGTAGCGAAAGACGCTGTGCAGTGACTGCTGTTGCAAGCCATCGAGCTGAGGCCATCGGGCGCGGGACAAGCGTCGAAACCGTGCCTGACGATCCAGCCCGCCCAGCAGGGCATAGAGCGACAGGCCGGCCCGCAGCGTCCAGGGGCCCCGGGTACTGTAACGATAGACGGGAATATAAAACGGCACCAGCTGCACCAGTTCGGGGGCGATGTCGAGCAGGATGCGTCGCTCCTGCAGGGATTTGCGTACCAGGGTGAACTGCCCCGATTCGAGATAACGCAGTCCGCCGTGTATCAGTTTGCTGGAACGGCTGGAGGTGGCTGCCGCCAGATCGCTCTGCTCCAGCACCTGCGTGCGGTAACCGCAGGCCGCGGCCGCCTGGGCGACCCCCACGCCCTGGATCCCGCCACCGATAATCAGCACATCGCAATCCACTCTCTGGCCGTCTCCCAACCCCAGCGCCTGACGCATTTCGCCAATGGCAAAGGTCTCGACCAGATCCACCCCGCGCGCCAGCAATTGCCGGGCCTGCTGCGGATCCACACTTTCAAACACCGCCAGTCGAGCGTCCGTCCATTGTAACGGACCCTGTTCAGGTAATGACTTGAGATTGCAGAACAGATAATCGCTGCGCAATTCAATCAGTACCGGCGCCTCACGTTCTGACCAGTTATCGATCACGGCACCGATGGGCAGCGTGGTGCTATCACGCACCTGCTTTAAGGCGTCCAGCTGGTAAGAGATTACACAACATTGCCCTGCCACAGGCTGCAACATCGGCAATACCGCCCCCAGAACAGGCTCAATACCCATCTGTTCGAATGCCACGCGTTTGAGCTCAATAAAAAAGCGTACTTCGGGCATTGTCGGGATGAGTGTCAGCAAATCGCTCAGGGCCGCCAACGGTGCCCGTGACAGCCGGGTTAAATCACTCCCGGCATAAACATCAAATGTCTGCAATTGCGCCC
Organism: Chromatocurvus sp.; assembly: GCA_041685155.1. Classification (GTDB taxonomy): domain Bacteria; phylum Pseudomonadota; class Gammaproteobacteria; order Pseudomonadales; family Halieaceae; genus Chromatocurvus. The sequence goes on along the minus strand of JAWLGG010000315.1, from coordinate 724 downwards.
AGGTGTAATCGTGAATCGCGCCGGGGCGATGACACAACCGCTGCAGATCGCGATCATGGAACAGGACCGGTACGCCATCGCGACTCAATTGCACATCTACTTCCACATAGCGGGCCCCGCTCGCCACCGCGGCCCGAATACCGGCCAGACTGTTCTCGGGATAGTAACGGGGATATCCCCGGTGTGCGACCAGCTCGCCATGTAACATCACAGTTCCTGTTCGATTGTGGTTCGACCTGCCTGGCATGCCATCAAGTCAGCCGATCCAGTGCGATCAAGCGGTTGCTGGCATCAAGTCGCAAGACGAATCGCCCGTAAACGCCATCGTGGCCAATATAGGGCAACAGGGCCCGGGCAGGAAAGCGCACCTGTCGCCCATCATCACTTCGTACCTGCACATAACGCACCTGCCCGGCATAGTACTTTTCGCATTGGCCGGTGCTGAGATCGAGAGAGAAAGTTATCCGTTGCATGTTTAGCACTTACTATATCCCACGACAGCAAGCATAGCCTGAAATCCCTGTATCTGTCCCGCCGACCGAGACGCGCGCGGTTCAAAAGTGTAAAATGGCCGCCTGTTTCCCGAGAAACAGGTTCGTACTCCGCCAGCCCCATGCCTCTGCAGTGGCGGAATCCTGTTAACACAATCTGAAGCCTGTGATGGAGTGCCATGAAGTTTGAATTCCCTACTCTCAATACTGTAATCCAAATTGCTATCGTCAGC
>JAWLGG010000314.1:0-4370 GCA_041685155.1 Chromatocurvus sp. | reverse complement strand
CTCCAGGCATCATACCAATCAGCCACCATCGATATAGCCGTCTACCCGCTGTTCGAGAATCGACAGTGGCATCGAGCCATCGGCTATGATGACGTCATGAAAGGCACCGAGGCTGAAGGCTGAACCCAGCGCAGATTCTGCCCGCCTGCGCAGCTCCCAGATCTTCATTTCACCCATCTTGTAGGCGGTTGCCTGCCCCGGCGTAGCAACGTAGCGATCGACTTCCGTCCGGATGTTCAGCTCGGACAGTGCAGTGTTGGCGAGCATGTACTGTACCGCTCGCTCCCGCGACCAGCCTTTCCAGTGCAACCCGGTATCGACGACCAGCCGCGTTGCTCGCCACATCTCGTAGGTCAGTTGCCCGAAGCGATCGTAGGGCGTGTCGTACACGCCCATCTCCAGACCCAGCTTCTCGCAATACAGCCCCCAGCCCTCAGCATGGCCCATCAGATACAGGTAAGACCGAAAAGTGGCCGCGCCGGTGTTCTCCTGTGACAGTGCAACCTGAAGGTGATGTCCCGGGACGGCCTCGTGCAATGTCAGGGCTGTCACGTTGTAGAGCGGTCTCTTGTCCAGGGCATAGGTGTTCACCAGATAGCGACCACCGGTACTCCCATCAATGGGTGGCCACCAGTAGCGGCCCGTCGAGTAATTGGGCGCCAGGTCAGCCGGCACCGGGAACACGCCGTACGGGACCCTCGGAAGCTTGTTGAAATAGGCGGGCAGGATGCCGTCGATTCGCTTCGCCACGTATGCAGACTGCTTGAGCAATTCTTCGGGGGATCTGGCGTAGAACTGCGGGTCTGATCGAAGATAGTCAAAGAACTCGTCCAGATTGCCGGCAAAACCGACCTCGCGCATGATTGCCTGCATCTCACCGCGAATGCGTGCAACCTCCGAAACACCGGTAGCGTGTATTGCATCCGGATCGGCGTCTTCCAGGGTTGTATTGAAGCGAAGCAGATAGCGATAGTAATCACGCCCGTCCGGCAGGTCGATCGCGGCGATGGTGGTTCTTGCACCCGGCAGGTATTCGTCCGCGAAGAACCGGTAAACATCCTCATAGGCCGGCATTGCGAGGGCAGTGATGACCTCGCGCCCCTCCGCACGGTAGGCCTCTCGCTGTGCAGGCGTCAGCCCCGAAGGCAGATTGTCGAAGGGCTCCCACAGCGGATGCTGATCATAGCGTTCAACGACCTGGGCGGCGACGACGCCCAGCACGCCATCCATGATTTCCCGGGGCATACTGAAACCACTGTCGAGTCCTGATCGCATATTGCTGATCTGTTGATCGAAATAGGCGGGCAACGCGCGAATACGCTCGAGGTAACGTTCGACGTCCGCTGCGCTGCGGCGGGGTGACTGGGTCAGCGTAATGGCGATGTTGTTGAAAAAACCGTTACTGCTGACAAACGGCAGTCGATACGGGCGGAACCGCGCAAGCTCTATGCGATAGCGAAGCACAAATTCCAGTATGTCGTAGTTCAACTGGTTGTCGGTTGAAAGCTCTTGCCGATCAAGGCGCATCAGCCGCTCGTAGAAGTCCTGGTCTATCTCCAGGCGGCGCGCATAGTCCTGGGGCGCCACCGTCATCGGCTGTGGAGATTCCGACTCAATCACGTCCTCCAGAAAGGGATTCTCCCGCTGTCTCGCCGCCCATTCCTCATCGAGCAGGCGCTCGAAAGCGTCGCTGCTGTCCCCAATGGCCACGCCGGACCAGGGCAAAGCGAGAAAAAACGTCAGAATCGCAACATAGTTTGCTGCCACGCACTTCATTGTTCTGGCCATAGTAGGTTCACTCTTCGGATGTCATAAAACATAGAATAAGCTGAAAATCTTCATGAATCAGGGAAGTCCACCTTCAACCGTCATGTTGTTTATACTTCATGATTCATCACCACACGACTGTCTATGCTCATGCCCGCACACCCATCACCTGAGAAAGCCGTCGACATCATCCTGTTTGGCGCCACCAGCTTCGTCGGCAGGATTCTCTGCAACTACCTGGTCAACGAGCACAGCGAACCCGGCCTCACCTGGGCCATGGCCGCCCGATCTGAATCGAGGCTTGCCGAGCTGAAGGCCTCGCTGGGCGATGCAGCACAATCGATCCCCATCCTGGTGGCTGACTCCAGCATTGAGGCGGATATGCGCAAGCTGTGCGACCAGGCCTCGTTGATCATCTCCACGGTCGGACCCTATGCCCTGTATGGTGAACTGCTGGTCAAGGCCTGTGCCGAGACAGGTACCGACTACTGTGACCTGACCGGGGAGCCACACTGGATCCGGCGCATGCTCGACAAGTACGAGGCAGCGGCCAAGGCCAGTGGGGCGCGGATCGTGAATTGCTGTGGCTTTGACTCCATTCCGTCGGATCTCGGTGTGAAGTTCCTGCAGGACCAGGCCATGGCACGGTTCGGGCAACATTGCCGCAGGGTGAAGATGCGCGTAAAGGCCAGCAAGGGTGGAGCTTCCGGGGGCACGATCGCCAGCGGCGCCAATCTCTACAAGGAAGCGGCGCAGGACGCGGAACTGCGGCGAGAGCTGCGTGATCCGTACTCACTCTGCCCCGAGGGACACGGTTTCAAGGCGCGGCAGCACAGCGTTGGGGTGGAGTACGACGAGGAATTTCAGGCCTGGGCGGGGCCGTTCATCATGGCGGCGATCAATACCCGCGTGGTGCTGCGCAGCAATGCCCTGCACGAGCCGCCCTATCACCCGGAGTTTCTCTACGATGAAGGAATGTTGACCGGGGATGGCCACAAGGGGAAGCAGCGGGCGCGGGCTCTGGCCCTGGGCACGACGCTCGGTAAGGTGGCTATGGCTGTTGCGCCGCTGCGCTGGGCGGCGATGAAGTTTCTGCCAGGTCCGGGCGAGGGACCCAGCCCCAGACAGCAGCGGGAGGGCTTCTATGACTTGCGCTTTCATGGCGAAACCGGCGCCGGCGAGTCGCTGACCGTGAAAGTCTGTGGCGACGGCGATCCCGGCTATGGGTCGACCAGCAGGATGCTCGCCCAGGCGGGCATCAGTCTGTGCAGGGAAGTGAGCCGCGCGCAGCGCGGTGGTGGCTTCTGGACACCGGCCACCGTTTTTGATGAGCGGCTGTTCCGGCGCCTGGAGTCCTATGCCGGGCTGAGGTTTGAGGTGCTTTAATAGTCCAGCCATGCTCTTCCCGGCCCAGGAGCCGGAGCCTCTGTGAAAGGCGCATCAGTATTTCGTCATTTCGATCTGCCGCTCGAGAAAATCGACAAGCCGTTCGTGCGGGTCCCACCCCAGGATATCCAGGGGCCGCGCGACAAAGTTTGATAAGGCGTTGATGTCATAGAACCGCGGTACGCCATCGCGGTCGTCAATCATCACCTCCACGCCCCCGACGTCGAGCGCAGCTGCACGGGCAATCGCTTCACTGGCAGCGCGCAGTGTTGTGGTCGGCTCATGAGCCACCATGCGAATCGGCGCAGCATTGTCCGAATGGCAGGCATCCGCCGGACAGAGATCGAAGGCACCGCCACCAGCCACGGTGATCGCATAGAGAAAGCGCCGGTCGAGGGTCTCCATGCGGATGATCTGGCCATCGCGCGCCGGCACATAGTCCTGCACCAGCAACACGCCATCGACACTGCGAGGCAGATTCGCATCCGCGATCGCAGCACGCAGTTCCTCCATACTGTCAAAACGGACAATGCCGGCACCCGCGCCACCGACATTCGCCTTCACCACCAGCGGGAAGCCGATGCTCGCGGCAGCCTCTGCGACATCGGCGCCGCGGTGAACCACGTGGGTCCGCGGTATCGCGAGTCCGAGTGCAGCAAGTAGCGATAGCTGGCGCGCCTTGGAACTGTCGATCGCCAGGACGGCACTGCCGTTTATCACATGGGCGCCCAGGCCCTCCCACATGGCATACAGGGCACCGGCATAGAAAATGGGGTGCTCCCCGTTGCGCAGAAAACTGGACATTGCGATGCGGTTGAAGATGACGGGGGCAGGCACCACATCACCGGCAGGGTCAAAGCCGCCAGTCGTCGACAGGCGCTTATGCGGGATACCCCGTGTGTCGAGGGCGGCAAACAGGGGAGTGAACCAGGAACTGTGTTCATAGACGATTGCCAGATCGACCGGCGGGTTTGTGGTGATCAAAGGTTTCTCCGGGTCACTGTCAGCTTGCCGAAGACATTATGTCTGCGCTAGCGTTGCTGCAACAGCTTGAAGTGGATCAGCAACAAATGCCGCTTATGGATAATCTCTTTGACAACGTCGACATTCCCACCGTAGGCGAGCGCGTCGATGCACTGCTGTCTCACCGCAACCTGGTCATCGAGCGCATCGTCAGCGGCGCCGACATACAGCCAGTGGATTACGTCCAGCCTCAG
>JAWLGG010000313.1:0-4373 GCA_041685155.1 Chromatocurvus sp. | reverse complement strand
CCAGCTCACGCTGGGCGGCAGCGGGATCCCCGGTGGCGGCGTGGGCGAGCACCAGCCGGTAGCGTACCTCCGAGTTATCGGGACTCAGCGCCTTGGCTGCCTCCAGTGCCTCGATACCTCTGGTCGCTTCACCGGCGCGAACAAGTGATGTGCCGAGTTCCATCTGTGCAGACGCCGATTCCGGGCTCAATGCCGCCAGATCCTCGTAAAACTCTGCACTCTCGGCATGCAGACCCTGCGCCGCCAGCGCCAGCGCAAGAATTGTCATGGTTGCCTCGTTCATGGGCACGTCCTCCAGCAATTGGCGAGCGATTTGTTCTGCGCGTTCGCTTTCTCCGAGCTGCAGGTATGCCGCAGCCAGCATCTGGCGCGCGCTGATATTACCGGGCTGCGCAGACAGGAAACGGGTCAGCTGCCTTTCAGCAGTGGCGAAATTGCCCTGTCTCAAATTCGCATTCGCTGCCAGGTACAGCGCCGGCACGTAATCAGGCACTACACTAAACACTTCATCAAGCTTTTGCAGCGCCTGCCTGGTGTCTCCGGCCTCTAGATAGAGTTGTGCACGGGCGTAATTTACGATCGGGTGGTTGGGGATCAGCTTCTCCAACGGGGTGAGCCGTTCCTCGACCTCACGGTTCTTCTCCTGCTGCAGGAGGGTCGTTAGCAGGTTAAGGCGGTCTGGCAGGCGATACCGATTGAGATCGATGGCGTTTATAAACGCTCTCTCGGCTGTTTCAAGATCACCGCGTGACTGGGAGAGACTGCCGTATACACTCCACCCCTCGGCAAATTCCGGATGGCTCTCGGTCAGTCTTTTCAGGATCGATTCCGCTTTCTCCAGATCCCCAATGTGATACGCGGTCACTACTGCATCGGCCAGTCTCACGTAGTGATTGTCGGGTGCCAGGTCAATTGCATCGGCCAGAGTTTGCGCAGCTGAGAAGGTGTCGCCCGTGATGGCCTGTGAACGCGCTACGCTCGCCAGCCAGACAGGGCTCTCGCTCGCGAAGTCAAAATCACGCTCCTGGTAAAGATCTATCAGTTTCTGATGCTGCTCTGCGCCGAGAAGGGCTTCAGCGTAAAGGCCTGCAACAACGGAACTCTTCTCGCTCTCCAGGGATTTTTCAAACTCGACGGCGGCCTCTTCCAGGTTACGCTGCTGAAGATACACTTCACCCAGCAGTCGGCGTCCCGCCGCGCTGCGCGCGTCCTGCTGCAGTGCGGTTTTGGCGTCAATAACCGCGGCGTTCAGATTACCCTGCGCAAACGATTCCTGCGCCCGCGCCAGTAGTTGCTCCTTTGAGAGCGGCTCGGAACAGGCGACGAGAAGACCGAAAGTGGCCGCAAAAAACCATACTGCGCGTTTCATCGGCTGGGGCATTACATGTGTCTCCACGGAATCTGGCGAATGACTACAATAGGCTACGATACCATCGTCGCCAAGGCGGCATCCGCGCACCGCGTCACATTCGCAGGTATTACCGCGGTGTCAGAACCATTTTCTGATCTCCACAAACACCCGATCGCTGTCATCGTACTGACCGAACAGACCGATCTCCCGACCACCGAACAGATCTGCACCCAACTGAAGGCGCCAGCTCTGCGTAATAGCCCACGTCAGGCTCGGCTGCAGCGACCAGTCGCGTCGGTTCAGGCCCGCCAGGTACAGGACCTCCGCCTCCAGTCGATCGCCGACCTTGCGGTTGAGCAGCAGGGTCAGGCCCAGTTCGTCGGCGTCAAAGCCCATGCCCGGGTCATGGTCGAACACGTGGCGACCATAAAACTGGGCGTCGAAGCGCCACAACCCGCGGGGGATCATCACGCCGACGACATAGTCCACGGCATCGCTTGCCGCGACGCCAAAGCGAGCCGCAGGGTCGGCAGAGAGGAATGATCGGCCACTGGTGTAGACCGCCTCCCCCTTGAACACGAAGCTGAAGAAATCCTTGGAAAAGGTCAGGCCCGTCTGATGGAGACGGTCATGCCGGAGCTCAAAGGTGTCCGGGGTGCGGTACAGGGTGGGCGCAACATCCCTGCTGCGGTAGAAAAAGCCGCTCAGGTCCCAGCCACCCGCCAGATAGGAAAAGCGCGCGCCAACCCCGTGATTGGATAGATCGGAGCGGCTAGGTGTCACCTCGCGCACCGGTGTACCGGCTGGCAGCGGAAACGGATAGAAGTCGGCGCCGGGCTTGCCTATCTGGTCGTAACTCGGGTACGGCACCCACAGCAGTTCGAGGTGTGCGTTGCCCGCAAAATGCTCTGCCCGCACCGCCCACTGGGGGATGCGCATGGTCTCGAACTCCTGCAGAAAGAATTCCCGCCTATCGCGAGCCGACACGACATCTGCCAGGAACAGACCCACCATTTCCCCCCAGACCACGTGCTGGCGCCCCAGGCGGTACTCCCAGTTGTCCGTGCTGATGTCGAGATAGGTCTCGCGGATCATGAATTCGTCACGCTGGTTGTCGCGGACGGCACTGGGATAAAAATCGTCCTCGACAGCGTATGCCGCATCGCCATCCGCACGGCCCGCCAGCTTGAAGCGTCCACCCCAGTCGAACCGACCGGTTGTTTCCACTTCGATGCGCGCCCGCAGCCGGGACCACCGCTGAGGATCAGCAATGGTATAGGCGGCCGCCAGCTCCGCGTAACCACCAAACCTGAGATCAGCGATGCGGGAACTTACCGCTTCCAAAGGCAGCGCTGGCGCCAGAGCTGGCTCATCCTCTTGCGCCGCCGCCTGGTCCTGCACGGGCTCCCTGGGTGAGACTGGCGCCACAGCACCGGATGGCAGCACAACGGCGCTTTCCGGCGCGGTGGCGGCCCCCGTGCGCTGTGCCTGGTAGATATCCACCACCAGCCTGTGACCGCGCTGCGCATGCGGGCGAAGCAGGAAATCCTCACGCCGGAAATCAGCGTCGGTCATTCGAAGAATCAGCCGAAGGCCTGTACCCTCCAGCTGTTCAGCCTGCAGCGCCTGCACCGGTGTCGCTGCGAACAGACCTGCTGGGGCGGGTGTCGATAGGATGGTATCTTTCAGGTCAATGACAATGCGTTGAGGGGCCTGCAGCTCGCGGATCTCATACGCCGGCACGCCGGTCAAATCCAGCACCAAGCGAGTCCGCCCGGGCTCGCGGCCAACCCGAATAGCGGCCTGGAGTGGCGCGGGCGTGGACGCCACTGTCCCAGCCTGTTGCTCGCCGTCCCAGGCAGCACCAGGCACTGCGAAAATAGCACTCGCCGCAAGGACAGCGGTAAACGCCAATGGGCAGTGGACCCAAGGCCCACGTCTCACTGGGGCTCCTCCTTACAGAGTACCCCGGCGTCTGCTGCACGGATCTCCTGGGAAGTTAGCCGCCCATCCTCCATATGCACCAGACGATCTGCCATCGCCATCACGTGCGGGTCGTGGGTGGAAAAAACAAAGGTGGTTCCCGCATCCCGGTTGATGGACTGCATCAGCTCGAGAATACTGCGGCCGGTTTCACGATCAAGGTTCGCCGTCGGTTCATCGGCAAGCACCACCCTGGAATGCGTGGCGAGGGCGCGGGCGATGGCGACCCGCTGGCGCTGCCCGCCAGAGAGCTGGTTGGGGCGGTGGTCCGCGTAGCGGGTCAGGCCCACAACGTCGAGATAGTGCGCCACCCGTTCGCGGCGCTGAGCCCTCGACAGTTCCCGAAGCTGCAGGAGCGGGTAATCCACGTTCTCCGCCGCGGAGAGCACGGGCAGCAGATTGAAATTCTGGAATATAAAGCCTAGCGTTCGCACGCGAATATCCGCCAGCTGGTCAGGCGTCCTGCCAGAGACATTATGGCCGTCGATAAACACGCGTCCCGTACTGGGATTGTCAATACACCCGATAATATTCAGCAGGGTCGACTTGCCGCTGCCCGAGGGGCCCGCAATCGCCAGAAACTCGCCCTCGGCGATTTCAAGACTGACATCACTCAGGGCGTCGACCACCTGTTCGCCCAGCGGGTAGCGCTTACAGACTTCTTCAACCTTTACAATTGCCATTGCCGAGAGCCAGACTATTCCTTATTCAGAGCGACAGGATAACACTCATGCACAAGCGAATTCTAAATCGCGCGGATACATCGACGTTAGCGGGATGTCTGCTGGCGGCCTTCTTGCTGGCCGCCACTATCACCCGGGGACAAGAGAGCCCAGCGGATGCTGACGAAGCCGTCATCGACGGCGGCAGCGCACCGACGTCTGAGGCCACGGCCAATCCAGAGACGGTTGGTGCCGCCGAGCTGGTGAAGCGCGCAGACGCTATCCGCTTCCCCAGAGAAAGCTTTGAGACCCTGATCACCGTCACCAACTACAGCGAGGGCGAAGCGGGTGACGTACGCGAATACAAGGTCATGTCC
>JAWLGG010000312.1:0-4376 GCA_041685155.1 Chromatocurvus sp. | reverse complement strand
CTAGCGGTATACACCCGTGAAAACCAGCGCTTCGAGGACCGATAGACGCGCGGTTCCAGTTCTCGTGCCGCACAGAACTTGTTATGATCTCTGGTCAGCCGTGCGCGGCGCCGAGTCCGGTTGCGCCAGACATGTTAACTTCTGGTAAGGGCTGGCGATGACAGGATTCAACCCGTATGTTGGCAAGCGTAGAGTTACCCGCAGACTTCAAGTTGCTGAACCGTCAGTTCAGGGACCTGGTGCAGGCCTTGCTCGACGAGATGGAACTCTATCCCGATCGGGTCGAGGTCACCCCCACGCGGGCCGGCAACTTCCGCAGTTTTGATGGCGGCAAGTTCTTCCGCGTCGACAGCGGAACCATCACCGTGCGCTACCGGCATCGCAATGTCTGCCTGCTCGAGGAAGGCGACATGCTGCTTCCCGATATCGCCGGCTCGGCGGACCCGGATGCCGCAGTGAGCTACGGCAGCGAAGCCGGTGCCTCGCTGTCGAGCTTTCCGGCGCTGGAGTTCATGCAGCAGGTCTTTGCGAATTCGGCGACGACCAAGCTCTGGACGCGCCTGCTGGTGACCTATTCCGGCATGATGCTGCGTCTTGCCGCGGCCGCGACGGCGGTGGATGTAGTGACCACGCCGGGTTTCGAGGTGTTCGAGCCCGGCGACATCATCATCGCCCAGGGCGACCGGGCGCATTTCGTTTTCAATATGACCTCGGGCGTTGCCGATGTCCTGGTGGACGGGGTGCAGGTAGGCCGCATCAGCGCCGGCGAGATCTTTGGCGCCATGGCCGCCCTGACCCACGCCGATCGCAGTGCGACAGTGCGGGCACGCACGGCCTGTTCGGTGGTGAAGGTGCCGACCAACCAGTTTGCCGAGCTGATTCGCAGCAACCCCGGCACGATCCAGAGCCTGCTCTCGGACATGGCCAACTCCATTGTCAGCCTGAACGAGCAGATCGTCCGGCTGCAGGGCGGCGATGCCCGCAAGTAGTCCGGCCGCCAGGCTGATATCTCCGCCGCCAATTCACCACGAGATTTCCTGAATGTCTGAAACACCGCTTACTGATCCTGACGGCGTCGAGCAGATAGCCCTGCGCGACTATGCGGAGAAGGCCTACCTCGACTACTCGATGTATGTGATCCTCGATCGCGCCCTGCCGCACATCGGCGACGGGCTGAAGCCGGTCCAGCGTCGCATCGTGTACGCCATGAGCGAACTCGGCCTCAAGGCCGGCGCCAAGTTCAAGAAGTCGGCGCGCACCGTGGGCGACGTCATCGGCAAGTTCCACCCCCACGGCGACAGCGCGGCCTACGAGGCCATGGTGCTGATGGCCCAGAGCTTCAGCTACCGCTACCCCCTGGTGGACGGACAGGGCAACTGGGGCTCGGCGGACGACCCCAAGTCCTTTGCCGCGATGCGCTACACCGAGTCGCGCCTGGCGGCCTACGCCGAGGCGCTGCTGGGGGAGCTAGGCCAGGGCACGGTGGACTGGGTGCCGAATTTCGACGGCACCATGGACGAGCCCGCGATCCTGCCGGCACAGGTCCCCAACGTGCTGCTCAATGGCACCACCGGTATCGCCGTCGGCATGGCGACGGACATCCCGCCACACAACCTGCGCGAGGTGATTGCCGCTGCTGTACACCTGCTTGAGTCCCCGAAGGCCACGGTGGACGAGCTGTGCGAGCACATGCTGGCGCCGGACTATCCCACCGAGGCCGAGATCATCACGCCGCTGGCGGATATCCGCAGTATCTATACCACGGGTCGCGGCAGCCTGCGCATGCGCGCGCTGTGGGAGCGGGAAAACGGCGATATCGTGGTCTCGGCCCTGCCCTACCAGACCTCGGGCGCCCGGGTGCTGGAGCAGATCGCCCAGCAGATGCAGGCGCGCAAGCTGCCCATGGTGGCGGACCTGCGCGATGAGTCGGACCACGAGAGCCCGACGCGACTGCTCATCGTGCCGCGCTCAAACCGGGTCGACTGCGAGGCCCTGATGAGCCACCTGTTTGCCACCACCGACCTGGAGCGCAGCTATCGGGTCAACCTGAACATGATCGGCACCGACGGCCGGCCCGCGGTCAAGCCGCTCAATGTCATCCTCCGCGAGTGGCTGGCGTTCCGCACGGACACGGTCCGCCGCCGGCTGCAGCACCGGCTGGAGCGGGTGCTCAACCGGCTGCACCTTCTCGAGGGCTACCTGGTCGCCTATCTGAACATCGACGAGGTGATTCACATCATCCGCACGGAGGACAAACCGAAGCCTGCACTGGTGCAGCGCTTCGGGATTACCGAGGTGCAGGCCGAGGCCATCCTCGAGCTGAAGCTGCGCAACCTGGCGAAGCTGGAGGAGATGAAGATCCGCACCGAGCAGAGCGAGCTCGAGGCGGAGCGCGAGCAGCTGGACAGGCTGCTCGGCAGCGAGGCGCGCCTGAAGACGCTGATCCGCAAGGAGCTGCTCGCCGTGGCGGAGCAGTACGGCGACGATCGCCGCTCGCCCGTGGTGGAGCGCGGCGACGCCCGCGCCTTCAGCGAGGTCGAGCTCATGAGTGCCGACCCGATTACCGTGGTGATCTCGGAGAAGGGCTGGATTCGCGCCGCCAAGGGCCACGATATCGACCCGGCGGGTCTCAGCTACAAGTCCGGCGACGGCTTCAAGCTGGAGGCGCGCGGGCGCAGCAACCAGCCCGCGGTGGTGCTGGACTCCACGGGCCGGTCCTATACCATCGCCACGCACAACCTGCCCTCCGCCCGGGGCCAGGGTGAGCCCCTGACCGGTCGCATCAGCCCGCCCTCGGGTGCCGTATTCACTGGACTGCTCATGGGCGACGCCGATGTTCGCTGCCTGCTGGCCAGCGATGCGGGCTACGGCTTCGTCACCACGCTGGGTGACCTGCAGGCGAAGAACCGCGCCGGCAAGGCGGCATTGACTTTGCCGCGGGGGGCGCGGGTCCTGCCGCCGGCGGTCATCGAGGGCGGTGCCAGCTGGGTTGCCGCGGCCTCGAACGAGGGGCGCCTGCTGGTTTTTCCCCTCGACGAGCTGCCGGTGCTCGGCCGCGGCAAGGGCAACAAGATCATCGGCATTCCCGGTGCCCGGGTGGAGAGTCGCGAGGAGTATATGGTCGGCGTGGTCGCACTGGGCGACGAGGACTCACTGGTCATCCATGCCGGCAAGCGCCATCTCACCCTCAGGGGCGCCGAGCTGGCGCACTACCGCGGCGAGCGCGGCCGACGCGGCAACAAGCTGCCACGGGGGTTCCAGCGCACCGACCGTATCGCGCTCGCCGCGCGCAGCTAGGCTGAGCGCCGCCGCAGCCGGTTCAGCAGCAGCTCCCGCTGGCGCTCCAGAAGCGCCGCGTGGGGGCTGCTGAAGGGCCCCAGCTCACCGTAGTTGTCATCCTCCCGCGCGCGCACTTCGGCGCAGTCAGTCAGCTCCGGGTCGCGGGCCAGCGCCGGCGCCAGCAGGATGTGCTCGAACTCTGCGCGACAGGCGCTGCGCAGTTCGTCCGTCACCGACTGCATATACAGGCCGGGGTAGATGTCCGAGCTGTCACCGGGGCCGAGCTCACTGTGGCCGATGGCCATGCCGATGGAAAATGACAGCGACATGCCCTTTTCCAGCTCCGTCGACACGCTGCGTATCAGCCAGGCGCAGGAGGCGGCGCGCACCAGTGCACTGCCGCGGTCCTCTTCGTCAGTGAAGCAGATGATCAGGCCGAACTGCCTCGCCACCTGCAGCGTGCCGGCGTAGCAGGCAGCGGCGGCGTATACTATGCGGTGCAGCCGGTCGGTGTAGCGGTGCAGATTGCGCTCGTTCAGCGTGTCGACGTAGCCGGCGAGGCTGCCCAGATGCAGGTACAGGACGGCGGTATTGCGGTAATGATCCTCGCGCGATGGTGCCGCCGCCGTGTGCGCGCGCAGCAGCTCCATGGGCAGGGCAGCGGCGCGGCGCTCCAGCAGGGCGATTTCACCCTCTGGCAGCGCCGCTTCCGGCGTCGATTCATCCAGGGCCAGGCGACCGCTGACCCCCAGCAGGCGCTGCACCAGTCGCTGGGCGGCATAGCGCGCCAGCAGGAACACCAGCAGGCTGAGCATGACCGCCAGCGCGCTCAGGCTGAGCAGATAGCGCTGTCGGGATTCGCTGGCGCTGGCGCCATCGAGGACCACCAGCGCGTGGCCGGCGATGTCGGAGCCCACCCGCACGGGGCTGCGGTATTCCTGCGGCTGCTGCACGGCATCGCCGGCCTGACCCAGCACGCCGCCCTCGACATCGAACACGCTCACGCTGCCGATACGCGAGGTGCCGTGGAACTGTCGCAGCGTTGCCGCCAGGCTCAGCAGGTCGCCGGTTTCCAGTGCGTCGCTGACCTGCTGCGC
>JAWLGG010000311.1:0-4394 GCA_041685155.1 Chromatocurvus sp. | reverse complement strand
TCGATTGCGCGGCTCTCGGACAAGCTCAATTAACATGCGAATTAATGTTAAAGAACACTAGTGGTCAATCTGAGTGACTGTCCAAAATGATGGCTCCCGCTCAACCCCTCAGCCTATGGCTATTTCGGTAACGCCTTTTCAGTCCGCTTATCGAGCGCCCGGAGTTCTTGCTCGATGGTCGCCCGAAGGCTCTTCCGCTCCCTCTCGAAGTAGCCGGTGCGCTGCGTGTACCAATCGAAGAGGCGCGCGCTGATCCGATCCCTCTCCTGCGCGGTGCCAAATTGGATCGAATCCAGGAACTCCAATGCCTCCTCCAGATGGCTGTGAGAGGCTAGCAGTCCCGTAATAGCCAGGAGCTGTCCTGGCCGAGACGATTCGCCGATGCTCTCTTGGAAATAGGTGATAGCACCTCTAGCGTCACCTTGAGCAAGAAGGATGCGGCCCCGCCATTGGTTAAGTGTATGCTGCAATGCGGGACGCGCGCGCCGTTCGTCAGCGGCTTCCAGTGCAGCGATTATGGCGAGCATGCCTTGGTCGTCGAGGTACGGACAGTCATTCCTGTGCAGGTAGCTGAGCAGTGTCGAAACCTGATGCTGTTGCACAGTTCCCAGTAATTCCCATCGATTGACTGCGCGCACCGCCGCTAGAATCTCTTCTTCCGCGCTGCTCTGCCTCTCGCAGGCCAGGAAAACAGCCTTGATATGCCAAGCCAGGCCCTCTGGTGCAAGCTGGATGGCGTGATTGTTCAGCCGTTCGGCCTCCTCGAAGTGCCCGGTATCGCGCCAGAAGTCGGATAAATGGTGCTGGGCGCGTGCGGATTCATTTTGCAGCTGAGACCATTTCAGCGCTTGCTGAAATGGGTTTCCCCACAGATCCGTGCGGATGAAGGTCAGCGTGGTGAGAAGCACCAATATCAATGCCGGGACGAGGATTCGGGCAATGGAGTCCGGACGGTTCCAGCGCAACCAGAAAAGCGCCAGCGGAAGGCCGAGCAATACTGATGGCAGGTAATTCCGGTGCTCGAAATAGAGCTCGAGATTAATGAAGCTCGATTCCAGAACATGTCCTGCAAGGAAAAACAGCACCGCTGCAGCAAACGCCGGATAACGCATCCGCCACGCCAGTGAGAAACCAAGGACCGCAAGCCAGGCACCCCATGCGAGCGCCGTTGTCCACGGCGATAGGAGCCCTGTGGAGATCGCGATGTGATCTTGGAATAGACCTCCGGTCCACGGGCGCGGTAGCGCGAGGTGGCCGATATAGTCCCAAAGGATCCGTCCCTGGGTGAGAAGGCGTTCACCGGGAGTATAGTCTCGGGTCCCGGGCTCGCCGGCCATGAGGGCTCCGGTTTGCGGCAATAAAAGATACATCAGCAGCAGGATCGGTATTCCCAGGATCATGGCACGCCAAAGGCGGAACGCTTTCGTCGCTATGAGATCCTGGCGCCGGGTATGCGCCGCCAGGATGGTCCCCTCTAATACCAGCGCGAGCAGCGGCAGTAATGCGCCGTTTTCCTTGGAAAGCACGGCCAATAGCGTAAACAGCCACACGGTCAGCAGGAGACTCGCCACCGTCCATGGCGCCGCGGTGGGTGCGCGGCGCAAGCGGATTTCAACGTATAGCCAGAGGCCGGCCAGCACAAACAGGGTTGCGAGTTGTGTCATACGCTGTACGGCGTAGAGCGTGGTTGATACCCAGAAGGGGTGCAGCAGCCAGAGTGCGGTCGCCAGTACGGCGACCCAACCGCCCGCCGTGGCGGATTGACCCAGGGCCCGCGCCAGTTGGCGGGTCAGTCCGAAAAGCAGCGCGCCGTTGGCCAGATGAATGAGGACGTTCGTGTGCTTGAACGGCCACGGGTCGGCCGGCCATGTGTGGGCGTCGATCAGAAACGAGGCAAGTGCCACCGGTCGCCCTGTAGGCCCCGCGAAGCCGGACAGCAGGTAAAGCCAAAACTTTTGCAGGTTATCGACGGCCCCCTGATAACCCAGCGCAGCAAGGTTTGTGAAATCATCAAAGAGGAATCCGCCCGACAGCCCGGGGCGGTATGCGAGGTACGCGATCGCAAAGACCACCGCAAGCGCCACCATTGGCGACAGCGCCTTCTCGGCTCGTAACGATGCGAAACGCCCAGTGGACCTGTTCATCGCCTCAGAAGCTCCGTGCAGGCTTGGCCCGGTCCTGCGAACGGTCTTCTCCATTCGATAGCTGGCCCTCCAAATGACGGAGTTGGCGCCGGAGGCGCTGATGCTGATCCACTTCGCGCAACCGCCGCAGGCTGTGGCGAGCCTGCTCCCGCTCACCTTTGGCTATCTGATGTTGGGCCAGGTTCGCCCAAGCCTGTGCGTCGCGCGGGGTCATTACAGTGACTTCCCTCAGTGCTCTCTCCCCCGCTTCGAAATCCTGCGCAATATTCAACAAGTAGTTAGCATGTAGCGTTATCAGGACACTTCGGCGTGGATTCTTTTCGCGGGCGAACGCCAAGAGGCCACCCAGTTTCTCTACATCATGCGCGTTGAGGCGCAATCCATCGTGGCCTTGCAGGAGGCTATAGAGCCCTGATATATCCTGGGCGCTCAGCGGGTAATTTCGTACGTATTCCTTCAAGTTTTCCCACCAGTCGTCTGGAACTGGAACACCCTGCCGCCAATGCGCGATTATTCGGGTAGCCGAAGGGACCAATCCGGCACGCGGCAGCGAGGCCGCGTGCTCGAATTGAGCGAGCGCGAGGTCAAATTCGGGAGAGCCGGGTTGCGCGCCCTGTTGAATGATCACATATCCCAGTTCGTAGGTCGCGCGCGGCGAATCTGGCTGCCGGGTGGCCTCAAAATAGGCCAGTTGAAAAGGATCGGACCATTCGCCGGCCCGCATAAAAGTCAGCAGGCCATAGAGAGCGATCAGACCGAACACGGCTGCGTGGCGTGCAGACTTCAATGCGTCATCGAAGCGAGAAGACAGGAACACCGAAAACACCGCAATGAACAGCCCTATCGAGGCCATATGATTGCGGTGTTCGTAAACCAGTTCGAGCGGTATGATCGTCGATACGAGAAGGTGCGGGACGAAAAACCAGAGAATGCCCAGGCTGACGAGTGGGGCGCCTCGGACGAGCGCAACTGCGGCGCCTATCAACGCCACGAGGCCCAGTAGTGCAGGCAGGGTGGTCCAGGGCTCGTGCCAGCGCTGAGCCAGAGGGAAGGCATCGTGGTAAAGCGTCAGCGCGCCGGGCGACGGGATGAGAATGTTCCCGATGTAGAACCACATGGCGTGGACTTGGGTCCACAGTCTTTGCTGGAGATCGAAAGGCCGACCCGGCAGTGACGGTTCCGAGAGAATCCCCGGAACTACGATCATCAGGGCGGCCATCGCGGGCAGAACCAATATCGTGACGTAAATCCAGATCAGACCGCGTCGCACCGCCGAACCCGGGGCTCCGAATCCAAACAGCAGCCACTCGAGCAACAAGGCGAACAAGGGCAGCATCGCGCCGCTTTCTTTGCTCAGGACGGCCAGTAGGCCGCCAATCCCCAGACCTCCCAGGACCAGCGCAAACCCACTCCGTAACTGGCCTGAGTCAATACGCACGCGTCCTGTGACATAGGCCAGCAATCCGGCCAGCATAAACAGGGTAGCCAGCGCCTCCATTCGCTGAACGACATAGAGAACTGCGGTGAGATTGATCGGGGCGAGTGCCCATGCCGCCGCGACGGCGAGTGCGAAAGTGGCCGGCTGCACGCCTATGCCCAGCCGAGTATCCTGCCGGTCTCGCCCTCGTGCTTTAAGGCGTTGGGCCATGACCATGGCGAGTGCATAGACGAGCAGCGTGTTGACCAGGTGGACCACAACGTTGGCGATCTTCATGATCCTCGGGTTCAACCCGAAGAAATGCCGCTCCAGAGCGAAACTCGCCATGGCAATGGGGCGGTTCAGTCGGCCAGAATCGGATGAAAAAGCGGCAGCCAGCAACTCGCGCGGCGTGAGGTCTTCGATTACCAGGGCATCATTCCGAACAATATTGGGTAAATCGTCGAAGACATACCCGCCATTCAGGCCCTGCCCGTACACGACGGCCGCCAAGACGAGAAGCAGGGTCAGCCCAATGAATTGCTTCATTTCGTTATGCAAAAAAAGGACCACCTCGTGCCTGCAGGTGGTCCTTTATTAAAGTGAAACGCAGCCGGATTGCTAATTAACGGCAGCTGGTCGGACGATATCTCTCCTCAACGGTAGTGCCGTCGCTACCACAGATCCAGTCGATGCTGCCGCCACTATCAGTGATTGCCGAGAACTCGAGGATCTGACCATCAATATTTGCGTTTGCTCTGTCGCCGGAATATGTCACTTGAATGACACCATCAGCCGCCACAGAGTCGACGTCACTGACATATTGGCCCGTG
>JAWLGG010000015.1:0-18080 GCA_041685155.1 Chromatocurvus sp. | reverse complement strand
GGTCAGGTCGCGCAACCCATCGAGCGTGAATTCCTCCCACTGCCCCCGCGTCAGCTGCCAGCGCCAGTTGCCATCGGGACGCCCGGGGTTGTTCATGCGCGCGGAACCCGGCAGCGCCAGCAGGTCCTGCGCGGTGACAATGGCAACCCGCGCCGGCGAGCTCAGCAGCAGCTCCAGGAAGCGCGGCACCAGCGCGGCATCGTCTTCGCTGCCGTCGATATAACGGCCGAAGCGCTCCCGGGTCGCCGCGTCTGCGGCATCCCGCAGCCAGCCGAGAACCGTGTCGTTGTCGTGGGTGCCGAGATAGGCGATGGCGTTCTCGGGATGGTTCTCCGGCAGGTACGGATTGTGCGGATCGTCCTCCCCGAAGGCGAACTGCAGCACCACCATACCCGGGAAGCCGTAGTGGTCGCGCAGGGCGATGACGTCCGGCGTGATGCTGCCGAGGTCCTCTGCCACCACGGGGAAGGGCTGCAGCTCGCGGATCAGTGTGTCGAAAAAATCGTGACTGGGGACATCCCGCCACTCACCGTCGATGGCCGAGTCGGCACAGGCGGGTACCGCCCAGTACCGGACAAGACCACGGAAATGGTCGATGCGCACGACGTCGAAACGGCGCAGCAGCGCCGCCATCCGCTCGCGCCACCAGGCATAGCCCGAGGCACGCAGGGCGTCCCAGTCATACAGCGGATTGTTCCACAGCTGTCCCGTGGCGCTGAAATAGTCCGGTGGTACGCCGGACACCGCCAGCGGCCGGCGCTGCGCATCGAGCTGGAACAGGGCCGGGTGGGCCCAGACATCCACGCTGTCGTAGCTGACATAGATCGGCGTATCGCCGAACAGGAGAATACCGTGAGCCGCTGCATGCTGGCGCAGCGACGCCCACTGGCGGAAAAAAAAGAACTGCCAGCGCTTCTCCCGGTCAATCGCCGGCTCCAGGCGTGATCGCGCCGCGGCCAGCGCCCCCGGATCGCGATCGCGCAGGCCGGTGGGCCAGTCGCACCAGACCGTCGGGTACTCGGACTTCAGGGCACAGAACAGGGCATAGTCGTCCAGCCAGTAGGCCTCCTGCGCGCAGAACCCGCGATATCCGGCTGACTCGCCGCGCTCGCCAAAACGCTGCTGCGCCAGCTCCAGCAGCGGCAACTTGAGTGCCCGGGCGCGGGCGAAATCCGCAACACCGGTATCGGCCGCGACGGGCTCCGCCGCCTCGTGCGCAGTCAGCAGTCCGGCATCGACCAGCCCGGCGGGATCGATAAGGAGCGGGTTGCCGGCCATGGCACTGCTGCTGAAATAGGGCGAATCGCCGGCAATCGCATCCACCGGGTTCAGCGGCAGCACCTGCCAGTAGCGCTGCCCCGCCCGCTGCAGGCGCAGCACCAGCTCGCGGGCGCAGGCGCCGAGGTCGCCCACGCCCCAGGGCGAGGGCAGTGATGTGACGTGAAGCAGCACCCCGGCGGCGCGCTCCGCCAGCGGTGACGCCCTGTCCGGCAAATCCCCGCCGGGCTCCCCCTGTATCCGTTCTCGCTGCATAATGGTCCGGTCGCATTCCCGGCTGGATGGGTGAAGCAGCGCATGGTAAACGAGTTTCGGCGTCATGAGTAAGCGCCAGCGAGGAGAGCCCCGATGACGCAGATCGTGACGAGGCGGCCGGTGGAGCGGGCCCTGCCGGCAGGCGACAGCGCCCGGCTCGGTGCCACGGTGCGCGAGGGCGGCTGCAATTTCGCGCTGTTCTCTGCGGACGCCGAGGCGGTGGAGCTGTGCCTGTACGCCGCCGACGGCGTCACCGAGACTGCCCGCTACCGGCTGGATGCACGGGATGGCGATATCTGGCACGGCTTCCTCGCGGGTGCCGGGTCGGGAACCTGCTATGGCTACCGGGTTTATGGGCCCTTCGATCCCGAGGCCGGCCTGCGCTTCAATCCGCACAAGCTGCTGCTGGATCCCTACGCCCGGGAACTTCGCGGTGGCTTTCGCTGGCACGACAGCCACTTCGCCTACCAGCCCGGGCACGCGCAGGCCGACCTGTCGTTCAGCGACAGCGACAACAGCCCCTATATGCCCAGGGCCGTGGTCAGCCACCCGGGCGCACCGCGGCGCAGCCAACGGGTCGCGATACCAGCTGCGGACACATGGCTCTATGAGCTCCACCTCGCCGGTTTCACGCGACAGCACCCCGATATTCCCGAGACGCTGCGCGGGACCTGCGCCGGGCTCGCCCATCCCGCGTGCCTCGCCTACCTGCGCGCACTCGGCATCACGGCGGTGGAGCTTCTGCCGGTACACGCCTTTATCGATGAATACGCGCTGCATCGCCGCGGCCTGCGCAACTACTGGGGCTACAACACCCTGGCGTTCTTCGTACCGCACCCGGCCTACACCGGAAGCCAGGGCCCGGGGGCGTTTCGCACCATGGTAGACGCGCTGCACGACGCCGGCCTCGAGGTCATCATCGACGTGGTCTACAACCATAGCGCCGAGAGCGACGAACTGGGGCCGACGCTCAGCTTCCGCGGCATCGACAACCGCAGCTACTACCGGCTGCAGCCCGAACATCCTCGCATGTATGTCAACGACACGGGCTGCGGCAACACGCTGGCGACCGGGCACCCCATGGTGCGACGCCTGATCCTGGACAGCCTGCGCTTCTGGGCGGGCGACATGGATGTGGACGGCTTCCGTTTCGACCTCGCACCGGTGCTCGGTCGGGACGAGGGTCGCTATCGACCCGACTCGGCGCTGCTCTGCGCCATCAACAGCGACCCCGTTCTGCGTCGCTGCAAGCTGATCGGCGAACCCTGGGATATCGGTCCCGACGGCTATCAGCTGGGCAGGCTGCCCGGGGGCTGGAGCGAGTGGAACGATCGCTATCGCGACTGTGTGCGTCGTTTCTGGCGCGGCGACCAGGGGCAGCTGCAGGAGCTGGGACAGCGGCTGACCGGTTCCGAGGACCTGTTTGCCTCACGCGCAACCGCACCCACGGCCAGCATCAACTTCATCTGCAGCCACGACGGTTTTACCCTGCGCGACCTGGTGAGCTATCGCGAGCGGCACAACCACCGCAACGGTGAGGACAACCGCGACGGCCACGCCGACAACGCCAGCGACAATCTCGGCGTGGAAGGCCCGACGGACGACGCCGACATCGAGCGCCGACGCTGGCAGCGGCAGCGCAATGCCATCGTCACACTCGCGGTCTCCCAGGGCATCCCGATGCTGCAGGCCGGGGACGAATCCGGCCACAGCCAGCAGGGCAACAACAATGCCTACTGCCAGGACAATCCCCTGACCTGGCTCGACTGGAGCCGCGACTGCCCCGAGGGCGAGCAACTGCGCGAGCTGACAGGACAGCTGATAGCCCTGCGCGCCGCCAGTCCCCTGCTGCGCCCCGACCGCTACCGCCGCGAGACACCGGACATCGACGGCCAGTGTATCCGCTGGTTCGGCCCTGATGGGCAACCCGCCGCCGCAGCGCACTGGGAAGCCCCCCTGCGCGCTGACATTCTTTTCGCCCTGCTCCAGTGTGATCCGACTGAGACCGTCGAGGACGCCATCCTGGTCGCTTTCAACGCCGGAGAAACGGCGGTAACTTATAATCTGCCCAGTGGGCTGCCGGAGCCGCGCCTTCTGCTTGTAGACACCGCGGACAACACCCGGCCCGCGGCGGCCCGACACCTCGAGGGGCCTCTGCAGCTCGCCGCCGGCTCCGTGCAGATTGCACTCGTAGGCCGGGGAGCCGTGGTGCATACTGAAACCTCTCCACACTGACCCTGACAACGCAGCATGAGGGCAGCATGAACGCCACCGAACTGAGAAACATGCTTGAGGGCACACTGGAAGAGGACCTCGAGCGCCACTACGGCCTGACCCTGGCTCGCGATGCCCCTGGCGGCACGCACCGTCACCTGTACGAGGCGCTTGCCCTGTCCGTGCGCGACCGACTGGTCGCCCGCTGGCGCGAGACGAGACAGCATCTTCGCGAGCAGCGCCCGCGGCGCGTCAGCTACCTGTCAATGGAATTCCTCATCGGGCGCAGCCTGCACAATGCCGTACTCAACCTGGATATCGAGGAAGAGGTCCGCGACGCCCTGCAGCAACATCACAGCAGCCTCGAGGAAGTGGAATCCGAGGAGCAGGATGCCGGCCTGGGTAATGGCGGCCTCGGTCGCCTGGCGGCGTGCTTCCTCGATAGCTGCGCCAGCCTCGCCCTGCCCGTGACCGGCTACGGGATTCGCTACCAGTACGGCATGTTTCACCAGCGGATCCGCAATGGCTACCAGATGGAACTTCCCGATGGCTGGCTGCGCCATGGCAATCCCTGGGAGTTCGAGATCCCCGAGCACACGCGCCGCGTCCGCTTTGGCGGGCGTACCGAGCACGACCGCGACAACAACGGCAGGCATCGCGTGCGCTGGGTCGACACCTACGACGTTCTCGCCGTACCCTGCGACATGCCGGTGCCGGGCTACCGCAACGACGTGGTCAACACGCTGCGCCTGTGGAAGGCCGAAGCCACGAAGGAATTCAACCTGGACGAATTTAATGCCGGCAGCTACACCGACGCGGTGCAGGCCCGCACCCGCGCCGAGCAGATCACCATGGTGCTCTACCCGAACGACCAGAGCGAACAGGGCAAGGAGCTGCGCCTGCGCCAGCAGTACTTCCTCGCATCCGCCAGTCTGCAGGACGTGCTGCAGCAGTGGCGCGAGCTGCACGGGCCGGATTTCGGCAGCTTCGCCGGCTATAACGTCTTCCAGCTAAACGACACCCATCCCACTCTCGCCATCGCCGAGCTGATGCGCCTGCTGCTGGACGACTACGGGCATGACTGGAACAGCGCCTGGGAGATCACACACAACAGCATGGCCTACACCAACCACACCCTGCTGCCCGAGGCGCTGGAGGTCTGGCCGGTGTCACTGTTCGAGAGCCTGCTGCCGCGCCTGCTCGAGATCATCTACGAGATCAACGCCCGCTTTCTCAGCCGCGTCGCCGACCGCTGGCCCGGCGATGTGGAACGCCAGTGGCGCATGTCCATCATCGAGGAGGGCCCCGAGCCGCGCGTGCGCATGGCCTACCTGGGCATTGTCGGCAGCTTTTCGGTTAATGGCGTGGCCGCCCTGCACACGCGCCTGCTGACCACGGGGCTGTTCCGGGACTTTTACGAGTTCTCGCCCGAGCGATTCAACAACAAGACCAATGGCGTCACGCCGCGGCGCTGGCTGGGCCACTGCAACCCGAGGCTGAAGCAGCTGCTCGACGACACGCTGGGCGATGGCTGGATCTGCCACCTCGATGAGCTGGCCCGCCTGCAGGACAGCGCGGACGATGCCGGCTTCCGCGACCGCTTCGCCGCCGTCAAGCACGGCAACAAGGCCCGCCTCGCGGAACTGGTGCGCGAGCAGTGCGCGATCGACTTCGATCCGGACATGCTGTTCGATGTCCAGGTCAAGCGCATTCACGAGTACAAGCGCCAGCTCCTGAACGTGCTGCACATCATCTACCGCTACGACCGGGTGCTGCGCGGCGACACCGCGGGCCTGCAGCCGCGCTGCATCCTGATCGGGGGCAAGGCGGCGCCCGGCTACGCGATGGCCAGGCTGATCATCAAGCTGATCAACAACGTCGCCGCCGTGATCAATCGCGATGCGCGCCTGCAGCCCTGGCTGCGCGTGGCCTTTCTGCCCGACTACAAGGTGTCGGCCATGGAGGTGATCTGCCCGGGCGCAGACCTGTCCGAGCAGACATCCACCGCCGGCAAGGAAGCGTCCGGCACCGGCAACATGAAATTCATGATGAACGGCGCGGTCACCATCGGCACTCTGGACGGCGCCAATATCGAGATCCGCGATGCTGTTGGCGAGGACAATTTCTTTCTCTTCGGCCTCGACGCCGACGAGGTACAGACGCAGCGCGGGCAGATCGACCCCGACGCGCTGATCAGTGGCGACCCCGATTTTTCCCGCGTGATGCATCTGCTGGAGAGCGGGCACTTCAACATGCTGGAGCCGGGCCTGTTCGACACAGTCATCGGCAGTATCCGCGATCGCCACGATCTGTGGATGACGGCGGCGGACTTCCGCAGTTATATCGATGCGCAGCTCGCCGCGGATGCAGCCTTCGCCGACCGCGAGGGCTGGGTGCGCAAGTGCATCGCGAACACCGCGGCCAGCGGACGCTTCTCAAGCGACCGCACGATCCGCGAATACGCCGACGACATCTGGTTCCGCAAGGGCCACTGGTAACCGTAAACAGACGCCGAGTGTGACGCATGGATGACCAGAACCCCCGCTATGTCAGCCGACTCACTCGCAATACCCTGGCGCTGGTGCTCGCCGGCGGGCGCGGGTCCCGCCTGTACGAGCTGACCAACTGGCGCGCCAAGCCGGCACTGTACTTCGGCGGCAAGTACCGCATCATCGATTTCCCCCTGTCCAACTGCGTCAATTCCGGCATCCGCCAGATCGGCGTGCTCACGCAGTACAAGGCCTATTCGCTGATAAGGCACCTGATGCGCGGCTGGAGCCATTTCAAGAAGGAGTTCGGCGAGTTCGTTGAAATCCTCCCCGCCTCCCAGCGTTTTTCCGATGACTGGTACCAGGGCACTGCAGACGCGGTGTACCAGAACCTCGACATCATCCGCGCGCAGCAACCCGACCATGTTCTGATTCTCTCCGGCGACCACATCTACAAGATGGACTACGGGCCGATGCTGGTGGATCACGTGGAGTCCGGTGCCGACATGACAGTCTGCTGCCTGGAGGTCCCGGTGGCGGAAGCCGCCAACACCTTCGGCGTGATGCAGGTGGACGCCAGCGGGCGCGTCGTCGGCTTCGAGGAAAAACCCGCCTGCCCGGCGGAAATCCCGGGCAAGCCGGGCATGTGCCTGGCGTCCATGGGCAACTATGTCTTCGATACCGAGTTCCTCTACGAACAGCTGATCAATGATGCGGCCGTGGCCGACTCGACGCGGGATTTCGGTCACGACGTGATTCCGGCTATCATAGCGACCAGCCACGTGCACGCCTTTCCGTTTCGCGACCCGACAACCGGCGACAAGGCCTACTGGCGCGATGTCGGCACGCTGGATTCCTTCTGGCTGGCCAATATGGAACTGGTATCGACCACGCCGCGCCTGAACCTGTACGAGCGCGAGTGGCCGCTGTGGACCTATCAGGAGCAGCTGCCGCCCGCCAAGTTTGTCTGGGATCACGACGATCGCCGCGGCGAGGCGCTGGATTCCATGGTCGCCGGCGGCGTTATCGTCTCAGGCGGCCGGGTGAGCGGGTCCGTGGTGTTTTCCAATTCGCGGCTGCATTCGTACTCCAGCGTCCGCGCCTCCGTGATCCTGCCGGAGACGGAGGTCGGGCGGTACGTGCAGATGCAGAACGCGATAGTCGATCGCGGATGTCTCATACCCGAAGGCATGCGCGTTGGTTTTGACAGCGACGAGGACAGGGAGAATGGCTTCCGCGTCAGCGCCGGTGGCGTCGTGCTGATTACACGGGGCATGCTTGGCATGGCAGAGGGATCCGCCTGAATTTTATGGACACATCACAAATGTCAGTCACACGTGTAGAGACACGTCCCTTTGAGGGCCAGAAACCCGGCACCTCGGGCCTGCGCAAGAAGGTGGCAGAGTTCCAGCAGCCGCACTACCTCGAGAATTTCGTGCAGTCGGTTTTCAATGCCATGGATCCTGCCCAGCGCCAGTCTCTGGTGATCGGCGGCGACGGCCGCTATTTCAACCGCGAGGCGCTGCAGCGCATTCTGTGCATGGCCGCCGCCAACGGCTTCAGCCACGCCATCGTCGGCCGAGGCGGCCTGCTTTCCACGCCGGCCGCCTCCTGCCTTATCCGCAAACACAGTACCAACGGCGGGCTCATTCTCTCCGCCAGCCACAATCCCGGCGGACCGGAGGCGGACTTCGGCATCAAGTTCAACGGCGGCAACGGCGGCCCCGCCACCGAGGCCGTGACCGCGCGAATCATCGACCAGACGCAGCGCATCGATCACTACCTGACTCTGGATGTGCGCTGTATCGACATCGATCACGAGGGCAGCCAGATGCTTGGCAACATGGTGGTCGAAGTGGTCGACCCGGTCGCGGACTATGCCGATCTCATGGCCTCCATTTTCGACTTTCCGGCGATCGGCAAGCTGCTCGGTAACGGGCGCTTTCATGTCTGCTTTGACGCCATGCACGCCGTCACCGGCCCCTATGCGAAGGATATTCTGGAAGGCCGCCTGGGGGCACCGGGGGGCACCGTCATCAATGGCGAGCCCAGCGAGGACTTCGGCGGCGGACACCCGGACCCGAATCTCGCCCACGCGCGCGAACTCGTCGCGCGGATGAACAGCGACGACCCGCCGGATTTCGGCGCCGCCTCCGACGGTGACGGCGACCGCAACATGGTTCTGGGCAAGGGCTTCTACATCAATCCCTGCGACTCCCTCGCCGTCATGGCGGCCAACGCTCACCTGGTGCCCGGCTACAGCGGCGGCCTCTCGGGCGTCGCACGGTCCATGCCCACCAGCCGCGCCGTCGACCGCGTCGCCGCGGGGAAGGGCTTTGACTGCTACGAGACACCCACGGGCTGGAAGTTCTTCGGCAGCCTGATGGATGCCGACATGATCACCCTGTGCGGCGAGGAGAGCTTCGGGACCGGCTCCAGTCACGTGCGCGAAAAGGACGGCCTCTGGGCCGTGCTCTACTGGCTCAACATCATGGCCTCGCGCAAGCAGCCGGCCCACGCCATCGTGCGCGAGCACTGGCGGCAGTACGGCCGCGATTTCTTCACCCGCCACGACTACGAGAACCTGGATCCCGAAGCAGCCGGCGATCTGCTGCAGTCGCTGCGCGATAACCTGACGGCGCTAGTCGGGCAGGCATTTGCCGGGCATACCGTCAGCGGCGCTGACGATTTCCACTACACCGATCCGGTGGACGGCAGCGTCAGTGAAGGGCAGGGTATCCGCATTTTCTTCGATGACGATGCGCGTATCGTCTACAGGCTCTCGGGTACCGGCACCGATGGCGCCACCCTGCGCGTCTACTGTGACAGCTTCCAGCTCGACCCATCGCTGCTGGAGGTGGATACCCAGCGCGCGCTGGCGAGCGTGTTGCAGGCGGCGGACGAGATCGCCGGAATCGCCAGCCGCACTGGCCGCACGTCGCCGGACGTCATTACCTGAGCCAGTCTCCGGTGAGTTCCAGACAGCGCCATCGGGGACTGGACATCCTTATGCTCGCCGCCGAGAACGCTGCGCTGCCCGGCGGCAAGGTCGGCGGAATCGGCGATGTCATTCGCGACGTGCCCGCTGCCCTGACGGGCCTGCAGCACCGCGTCACCGTCATCACGCCGGGCTATGGCCACTTCAGCGGGCTGCCCGGCGCCATTCAGGTCGGTACACTGCAGACAACGTTTCGCGGCCATCGCGAGAGCCTGACGCTGCATCGGGTGCCCGCACGCCAGGAGACGCCCGGCGTCAGCTACCTGGCGCTGGAGCACCCGGTGTTCAGCGCATGCGGCGCCGGACGCATCTATGTGGACGACGGCCCCGAGCGGCCATTTGCCACCGATGCCAACCGCTTCGCGCTGTTCTGCGCCGCCACCGCGGCCGGTATTGTCGACGGCACCATCCCGCGACCGGATGTGGTGCACCTGCACGACTGGCACAGTGCGCTGTTCGCGCTCCTGCTCAGGGAGGACTCACGCTACGCCGGTATCGCCGACATCCCGTTGGTCTACACGATCCACAACCTGGCGCTGCAGGGCATACGCCCCCTGGGCGGCGATGACTCGGCACTGTTGTCCTGGTTCCCGGATCTTGCCCACCTGCCACCCTGCGCCGTGGATCCGCGCTACCGCGACTGCTACAACCCGGTGCGCGCCGCGATTGCACTGTGCGACCGCGTGCACGCGGTATCGCCACGCTACGCCGAGGAGATCTGCCGGGAAGACAGCGAATTCGGCTGTGGCCTGCAGGCCGATCTGCGCGCGGCGCAGGATGAGGGCCGCCTCAGCGGCATCCTGAACGGCTGCGCCTATCCCGACGCGTCGGCGCCGGCGCCAACGTACCGTGACATTCTGGGGTTCGCGCGCAGCGACGTGCAGCGCTGGATGGCACACGACCGCCACGTACAGAGCGCACACCTGCTTGCCGCGCAAAAGGTCGACCGCCTTCTTCAGGAGGACCTGACGCGCCCGGAGACCCTGCTCACCTCGGTAGGACGGCTCACGGAGCAGAAACTCGGTCTGCTCTGCACCGCCATGCCCGATGGGCGGCTGTGCCTTGAGCACGTACTCGACGAGCTTGGCGACGAGGGCCTGTGCGTGATGCTGGGCAATGGCGACCCGGCGCTTGAAATGACGCTGACGCGCCTTGGCAGCCAGCGCGACAACCTGCTGTTCCTGTGCGGGTATTCCGATGCCCTGGCAGATGCACTGTATGCCGCCGGCGACCTGTTCCTGATGCCCAGCACCTTCGAACCCTGCGGCATCAGCCAGATGCTGGCGATGCGATCAGGCCAACCCTGCCTGGTGAATGCGGTCGGCGGCCTGGTGGATACCGTCAGCGATGGTGTCACGGGATTCGTATTCACCGCGACTGCGCGGACAGCGGCGACCGCAGCGCTGCTCAGGCGCACGCAGCAGGCACTCAGGTGCCTGCGCCGACAGCCGGGCAGATACCGGAAAATTCGCGAGGCCGCCGCGGCAGAGCGCTTCGAATGGGACCGTGCCGCCGCGGCCTACACCGAGCTGCTGTACCTGCCACTCCTGCCGGGCCCGCGGCGGCAGAAAAGCGCCACTTCCGGCGGGCGCGGCGCCATCAGAAAGCGATGACGTCGCCGCGCTCGGGGATCTCGGGCGCGATACCGAGTTCGGCCTGCAGGCGCTCGGCCAGAGCAATCTGCGCCGTGGCCTCACCGTGCACCAGCACCGTGGTGGGGCGTCCCTCAAATGCGGACAGCCAGGCCACAAGCTCACCCTGCCCGGCATGGGCCGAGAATCCGCCGAGGGTCTCAATCTGCGCCTTGACGACAAACTCGTCCTGGAAGAGGCGGATCTTGCGCACACCATCCACCAGCAGGCGTCCCAGGGTACCCCGGGCCTGAAAACCGGCGAAAATCAGGGTATTGCGTGCATCCCAGATGCGCTGCTTGAGATGGTGGCGTATACGCCCGCCGGTGCACATGCCGCTGCCGGCGATAATGATGGCGCCGGAGCTGATCCGGTTGATAGCCATCGACTGATCGGTATCCGGCGTCAGGCGCAGGCTGGGCAGAAACGTTTCCAGTGAGCTGTTTTGGGCCACCTTGAGGGCGCGCATATCGTCCTCGTCAAGCAGGCGCAGCCAGTGATTGTAGGTTTCCGTGACCGCGATCGCCATGGGGCTGTCGAGGAAGATCTGCCAGTCGTCCAGCTCACCGGCGTGGTACAGGCAGCCCAGGTGAAAGAGGATTTCCTGGGTTCGACCCACGGCAAAAGCGGGAATCATCACGTTGCCACCCCGCGCCCAGGTCTCCCTGAGGATTGCGCGTAGCTGCGCCACCGTGTCGACCTCGGTGCGGTGCTCCCGATCGCCGTAGGTGCTCTCCATCATGACCAGATCGGCATGAGCCGGCGTTGCCGGCCTTCGCATCAGCACGGAATCCTGCTTGCCGAGGTCGCCCGAGTACACCAGGGTAGGCCGGGATCCGCCCTCTACGCAGCGGATCTCCAAGATGGCCGAGCCGAGAATGTGGCCGGCATCGTGGAAAACCAGGCTGGTATCGCCCGCAAGCCCGATTGTCTCGCCATAGGCATGCCCCTGGCAGGCGCCGATGACCGCGTCGACGTCGTCCATGGTGTACATCGGCTCGATTTCAGGGCGTCCACGCCGCCGACTGCGCAGGTTGGCACGCTCGAGATCCCGCAGGTAGAGGCCGGCGGAGTCCCTGAGCATGATCACCAGCAACTCCGCGGTCGCTTCCGTGCACAGCACCGGCCCGCTGAATCCCTCATGAAACAAACGCGGGAGCAGACCGGAATGATCCAGGTGTGCATGTGAAAGGATCACCACATCAATCGACGCGGGGTCGAACGCGAACGCCTCTCCCTGCACACGATCCACGGCATCACCCCCCTGGTGCATGCCGCAGTCGAGCAGCACCCGCCCGGCACCGGAAGACTCAAGCAGATGGCAGGAACCCGTGACTTCCCGGGCAGCGCCAAGGCAGGTTATTGTGGGCATGTCGCGATCATCCCTGTAACGGAAAGTCCGGACGCCGGGGGTCTGTCGACCGCCGCGTCAGTCCCGGGAAGAAACAATGGGCCGCATGAGCTGCTGATTGCCCGGCTGAATGACCTTGAATCCCGGCGGTGCGCGCACCGGTGTGTAATCCGGTGCCCCTGGCCGCGGGCGCAGTGGCCCCCGATAGTGCCTGCGCGGGAATGGATAGGGCCAGAGCGCCCGGGCGGGCTGTGCCGGAAAGGCCAGTGGAGTGCCGGGGGCCGACACCGGCATGGTGTAGCGGACCGTCGGCTGCCGCGTGGCCGCGCGCGCCGACTCCCGCTCGCGGCGCGCCTGCGCCATACGGTCGTTGGTCTCGCGCAGGGCCTGCAGGCGGGCATCGGCGTCGGCCGACGAGGGACTTACCGGAATGTGCAGGACATCCGCAGCATCACCGGACGCGGGCGGCTGGTCGCTGAATACCACGACGCCGTCGTCGCCCACAGACCGGTAGACAGTCGTCGCGGACGCGATGGGCACCACCAAAAATGCCGCCAGCAGCAAGTGCCAGCGGCTGCGCTCGATATCGCGCCCACCTCGCCGGTAACCGACTGACGGGTGGCCGCCCGCGCGAGCAGGCGGCGTCGCTGTCGTGCCGACGCCGCCCCCGGCCCTACTGGACCACCAGTTCCACACGGCGGTTCTGCGCGCGCCCGTCTTCCGTGTCGTTGCTGGCGACAGGCTCGGACTCACCCTTGCCGGAGGCGCTCAGGCTGCTGCGGCTGATGCCCTTGGACACGAGGTAGTCGACCACCGCGGCAGCGCGACGCTCGGACAGCTTCTGGTTGTAGGCGTCGTCGCCGCGGCTGTCCGTGTGACCCACCACACCCAGGTTGACCGACTCGCTGTGCGACTTGATGACCTCGACCGCGCGATCCAGAGCTGCCTTTGACGACCTGTCCAGCTCGGCGCTGTCAAAGGCGAAGCCCAGACGGTTGATGGTAAGAACGACTTCATCCTTTATCGGACAGCCGGTCTCGTCAACCTTGACGCCCATCGGGGTACCGGCGCACTGGTCAAGGTGATCAGCGACGCCATCGCGATCACTGTCCAGCGGGCAGCCGCGGCTGTCGACATCGACACCGGCCGGGGTGCGGGGACAGCGGTCGCGATCGTCATCAACGCCATCACCGTCGCTGTCTACAGGTACAACCTCGCGCGCCGCGGGTGCGGGTTCCTCGCCCTCGGCGCACACGAGCATGGAGACGCCCGTGCCGATGGCGGCACCGGGCAGAATGCCGCTGCCACCTGAGCCTGCACCACCGATGGCGCCACCGGCGGTTGCCAGGCCGACAACACATTTTTCCATCTGCCGCTCGGTCAGGTTGCTGCACGCGCCGAGCACCAGCAGCAGCGGAGCGAGGAGTGTCATCCGGGTCATTGTGTTCATGGTCAATCCTTTAATCATGGTCAATGCATTAAAATGTGTGTCTGCAGGCACCGCGCGCGAACACGTGGCGCCAGCGAAAACGTGTTCCTACTAGGTGTATCATACACCCTGCAAGACCAACTGTTCAGGGGTTTCACCGCGCGGCACGGGCCGGCGGTAATGTGAATATTACCGGCTATTCCGCTATGCCCAGCCGCGCCAGGTTCACCGTCGCGGCATGGAACTCCGCCTGGGCCAGCTGCGTTGCACGATAGGCATCATAGTAGCGCACCCGGGCATCTGCCGCTGTCTCCTCCCGCACATTGACCAGGAAAAAATCGCTGGCTCCCTGCTCGAAGCGTCGCTGTTCCGCACGACGCATCGTCTCGGACTGCTCCACCTCGAGGGCGGCGAGCTGCATGAGGCGGCGCGCGACGTTCAGCTCCAGCAGGATATTGCGCAATTCCACTTCAATGCGATCCTCAAGCTGGCGACGCTCCTGTTCAAGTGCCTGCAGCCGTGACTGCGCCTGGGACAGCCGGCCCCGGGCTCCGCGCTGCTCCAGGGGCACCGAAAAGGTGAAGCCGACAATGGCATCGCGGGTATCGCGCGAGGCGCCGCCCTCGCCAATACTGCCGAACGGTTCGGCCAGCTCGAAACTGAGGTCAAGGCGCGGCAGCAGGTCATTCTCAGACAGTTCAACCTTCCGCGTGGCCCTCCGCATCGCCGTTTCGAGTATGTTCAGCTCCGGGCGCCTGGCGAGTATGGCACTCACATTGACCTCGGGGGCAGCGGCCTCCGGCGCAGTTCCGGTCTCCGGCGCTGGCTCGATCATGCCGCCGGGGGGCAGTCGACGGGCATCCGGTACGAGGGGCTGGCCCTGCGCGTCGCGGTAGTACAGCGCCAGGCGGTTTGCCGCAATTCGGAAGTCGCGCTCGGCCTGGGTCACGAGGGTCTGCCGACGCGTGATGTTCTGCCGGTTCTCCGTGAGGAAGATCTCCGCTCGGCGACCGGTTCGCACCTCCGTCTCGAGCGCACGCTCGCGCTTTTCGGCAATGTCCAGCAGGTCATGGTAGACGGCCAGCTGCTGTCCCGCTGCGACCCACTGCCAGTATGCTGCCAGCGCCCGCTGCTGGACACCGACCCGGGTCAGCAGCAGCTCGAGATCAGCCTGGCGCAATGCGAGCTCGCTGTCCGTCTCGGCAAAGCGGCGCTCATCGATGTTGCGGTCACGCAGCAGGCTGAACAGCACGCCGACCTTCAGATCGCCGCCGTTATTGGTGAAATACTGATCCTCGTAGATTGGCAGGGTGCCGTCGGAGACCGTGTACTTGCTGTAGAGGCTCGCGCCGAGCGGCCGCAGGGGTTTGCGTGCGCCACCCTCGACCACGGTGCCATCATAGAAGCCGTCAACGCGACCGAAACTGTCAGCCGAGAACACCAGGTCGAAGGCACCCCTGGCTTCCGTGACGCGTCCCTCGGCGACGCGCCGCTGCGCGAGCCTCTCCAGAATTCCCGGAAAATGCTCTGCCGAGGACGCCAGCACTTCCTCGGGTTTCAGCACGTCCGCGGGCTGCCGCATTTCGGGAGCGGCCTCCTGCGCCTGCGCGGTCGCGCCCAGCAGACAGCACAGGGCGAGGGCCAGATACCACACCATCAATTGGCCCCCGCGGCCGGCGCCTGCCCGTCTACCGGGAAATTCGGCGGGAAGTTGTTCATGCGCCGCCAGATTTCGTAGCCCACGGAAACTTCATCCAGCAGAACCCAGCCGCGTACCTTGGCACCAAAACGCACATAGCGCCGATCCGGCCAGGCGTGCTCGTCGTCCGGGTCCTGCTCGACGAGAATGCGAAAACGCCCGCTGGCCTCTGCCGATGCATCAATGGCAACCACCCGACCACCGAAGGTGCCCACGGCCTTGGACGGCCAGCCACTGACCTGCACGACCGGCCAGCCCTCGAACTGCAGGCGAACCGGCGCACCGTCGCGCACCAGTGACACATCGCGGCCATCGACGAACAGTTCGACGGCGCGCTCGACATCGTCCGGCACAAAGGTCGCCACCACCTGGCCCACAGAGACCATGGTGGCCGCATCACCGGCGTTGACGCGCAGAATGACGCCGTCCCGCGGCGCCCGGACGATCTGCACGGACTGCCGGGACAGACGGACATCGACGCGACTGACCTCGGCCGACGCCGAGGCCACCTGTGAGCGCAGTTCCTCGATACGGATTCGTGCCTGTTCCAGGTCACGGCGCGCCGCAAGACCCTCGTTGAAAAGCTCCTCGGTGCGCTGACGGTCTATCTGCGCTATCTCCAGCGCCGTTTCCGCCGCGGTGAGCTGCGCCATCACCTGCGACCGCTCAGAGCGCAGTCGCTCCAGCAACTGGGGGTCGTTGTCGACAATCCGCACGATGGGGTCGCCCACATTGACCCGGCTGCCATCGCGAACGAACCATTCCTGGATACGCCCGGGCACCAGTGCATTGATCTCCTGCATGCGGTCATTGGGGTTGATGGCAGTCACGCTGCCCGAACCCATGGCGGTCTGCACCCAGGGTACGTAGAGCAGTATGGGCGGCAGGGCCACCAGCACCACAATAATCATCAGCCCGATATTGCGCATGACCCGCGGCATGCGGATCTCGCTCAGCGTCGTGAACTTACCCGCGTGATAATCGATGGATGTCATTCAGACGGTCTCCTCGCCACCGGCGGGAGTGGGACCCGGCCCCCGGGGCAGCAAGGCTCCACCCTCCGTCGGTGCCCGCAGTGCGGTCGCTGCCAGTCGGTGCTCACTGCACATGCTGTCGTAATCATCATAAAGCCGCTGTGACTCGCTGCCGAGATACATGAAGTGCGAGAACGTGAAGTCCGCCAACTTGTTGGAGAAATACAGCACGGTGGTCCGGGATTCCGCCTGCAGCAGGTCGAAAGTCCTGAGCAGCGCGGCCTCGGGCACGGCATCAAAGGCCTGGCTGAGCACGAGGACCCGCGGCTGCGCAACGATGGCCGAGGCCAGCGCCAGCTGCAGTGTCTCGGTAATGCCCAGCGGCCAGCCGGTGGATGCCACTTCCGTATCCAGCCCGTCCGGAAGCTGCGCCACCGCCGCCTCGAGCCCCACGACCCGAATCGCGGTCACCGGATCGATCGCGGCATGGTCTTCGCTGGAACTCAGGCGCAGGAAATTGCGCAGGCTGGATTCCACCACGGTAGGGCGGTCGATAACGATAACCTCCTGCCGGATCTCGAAGGCGCGCAGGCTGCGCAGGTCGGTACCGGCCAGCGACACGGTGCCCGTCTCCGGCCGGGCGTGCGACTTGAGCAGTTCGATCACCAGTCGCTGCACACCGGGACCGGCCGAGAACACGCCCACCCGGGCGCCGGCGGGAATATCGAAATGCAGCAGCACAGACTGTCCGCCGCCCTGCACCCGGGCCTCGAAGAAAGACAGCGTGGGCGGGCCGGACAGGCGCCGGTGCGGACCCGACGGCTGCTCCTGCTCCACCTCCATGAACAGGCTCAGCTCGTCGACGGCGGCACAGACGTCGTAGAAGTAACTCAGGTAGATACCCATCTGGGACAGGCCGAAGAAGACGACGGAGAGCACCAGTTCGGCGGCGACCAGCTGTCCCAGGGAGAGCTGACCCTCGATCACCAGCCAGCCCCCGAGTCCGAGCAGGACGGCACTGGCGGCGGCGTAGATGAACAGGAACGCCAGCGTCTGCGAGAAGTGATGGCGGAAATGCGTGATGTGCTGTTCGATATAGTAGCGGGTGTTCGCATCGGTGCGCGTCAGCACGTCGTCTATATGCCGCTCGCTCTTGTAGAAATCGTTGGAGCGCCCCACGCTCTCCAGCCAGGCCGCATTGGCGTGCTTGCGGTGCGAGAGCTCGATCGAGCTGCGAATCGCGCGCCTGCCCCAGATAGCCCAGATCAACCAGATCAGCAGACCGATCATGACATTGAAGGCGAGCAGCAGCGGATGATAGGACGACACCAGCACAAGACCCACCACCGTCTGCAGCACAATGGTGAAGCCGCCGACCAGCAGGTTCGGCAGCTGCTTGAGGATGATCATGATGTCGAAGTAGCGGTTGAACAGTGCGCCCTTGCGGTTGTCCTCAAAAAACGCATTGCGGGCGTAGACCGCGCGCAGCGTTATCTCGGAAACCATGCGCGAGTAGAAGCGTCGACCGAAAATGTCCATGAGGTGAATACGCAGTGCATTCAGCCCCCCGGCGCAGAGCAGGAGCATGAACAGACTGACGGACAGCACCACCAGCGGCGTGGTCAGGCCGATGTTGGCGACGGTGTTGATCAGCATCTGCACTGACAGCGGCGTCGCCAGTGTCAGCAGCGAGATACCGATACCGTAGACCAGGGCCAGCCAGTAAAAGGACTTCTCGGGTCCGAGGATATTACGGAAGTAA
>JAWLGG010000014.1:0-18091 GCA_041685155.1 Chromatocurvus sp. | reverse complement strand
CTGCTGGAGCAGCAGGAAGAGGAGAAGAACAGTGATGACTGCGTACAGTTGCTGACGCTGCACGCCGCCAAGGGGCTGGAGTTCCCCCACGTGTTTATCGTCGGCATGGAGGAAAACCTGCTGCCGCATCGCAACAGCATCGACAGCGGGGATATCGAGGAGGAGCGCCGGCTGGCCTACGTCGGCCTCACCCGAGCGCAGCAGACACTGAGCATTACCTGGTCGCGCACCCGCCGTCAGTTCGGCGACCGGGTGGACTGCCAGCGAAGTCGATTCGTGGACGAACTGCCCGTTGAGGACATGGCGTGGATCGGCGGCACTGAGCAGGATGCCGAACGCAATACCGCCCGTGGCAGGGAGACCCTGAGCAGTCTGCAGGCGCTGCTGGATTGATGCGAGAAGTCGGTGGGGTCGGCACTACCTGCCGGCCGCACCGAATTCGCCGTGGCGCTTACTGGCTGTTGTCTACCATGTAGTCGACGGCCGCCATGACCTGCTCGTCAGAGAGATCGGCGCGACCGCCCTTGGCCATCATGCTGGTGCCCTCGACGCCCTTGATGCCGCTCTCATGCAGTGCATCGCGACCCCTGGCAATGCGCTCGCTCCACTGGTCGACCTCGCCCACGATGGGGGCGCCACCGGCACCCGAGCTGTGACAGGCCATGCAGGCCTGGTTGTAGACCGACTCGCCGGAGATGTCCCCGCCACCGGAGGAGGCATCTGCACCGGCGACGGCCGCACCGGCGCAGGCGGAATCTCCACTGAGGCAGAGATCGCCGTGCGGCTTCAGACGCGCCTCGATCGCGGCGCGCTGCTCCTCCGTCAGTTCTACCGCCAGTGCTGACAGCGCAAGGCCGCCGAGGAAAAACATCGCTGATAATTGCTTGAACACGGTCACTACTCCTTTGCTGGGGCGCGCATTATAGCCAGTATCCCCCGGCTGGAAAACTCGTGACATGGCTGCGCAGAGCCACGCCCGACACGGGGCAAATGCCCACGGCCTCTGCTACCATTGTCTGCACCGAATGCGACGACACGGAAGCCGTAATGCATCTCTATACCTACGATCCCGCGCCAAATCCCCGCCGCCTCGGGCTGTTTCTCGCCTGGAAAGGTATCGACATCGACACCACCCAGGTGGATCTGATGCAGCTGGAGCAGCTTGGCGAGCCCTACCGCGCCATCAACCCGTCTGGGACGGTACCGACCCTGGTTCTCGACGATGGCAGCCTGATGACGGAGGTCATCGCCATCTGCGACTATCTGGAGTCGCTATACCCTCAAAAGCCTCTGCTCGGCACCACACCGCTATTGCGCGCACAGGTGCTGGGCTGGGATCACCAGATCTACATGAACGCCTTCTCCGCGGTGGCCGAGATCCTGCGTAACGGCAATCCCAATTTTGCGGATCGCGCACTGCCCGGCCCGGACAGGGTCGCGCAGATTCCGGCCCTGGTGGAGCGCGGTCGCGAGCGCCTGCAGCGCGCCTGGAAAGACTACGATGATGCCCTCGGAGGTCGCGAATTCCTGGTCGGAGACAGCCTGACGCTGGCCGATATCGATCTCCTCGTGTGTACCGGGTTCGCCGGCTGGGTCAAGGAAAGCATCCCCGATGACTGTGCGGCACTGCTGGCGTGGCGGGATCGTGTCCGGGCCACTCTCGACGCCGGCTGATGCCACGGGTGCTGCCGGCAGTGCTGATTGTGCTGCTGGCGGGCTGCGCCGACCCGGGTCCCGGGGCCGCTTTCGAGACCTACCTGTCACGCCTGGAGCGCCCGCTCGAGACCGCAGCGCCCGACTGGGAGCCCGCCGCCAGCCCTCGCCCACCCCGACCGGCAAAGCTGCGCATACCCATAGCGCCCGGACGGCTTGACGCGATCGACTTCCTCGCCCTGCGCGGCTGCGAGCTGCAGGTCACCGTCGGCAAACGCAACAGCAGCCTCGGTCGACTGGCGCCGCCGTCACAGCAGCTGCTGCTCGAACTGGAGTTTCTGCGCCTCGCCCCCGCCTGCGTTCAACACCTCGAGAGCGAGGGCAGGGACGAACTCGCCGCGGAGCTGGACGCGGCGCTGGTCAGCAAGCGCCGGGCACTTCCCGCGAGGATCTACAATGCGACGCTGGCGACAGAGGAATTTCGCTCTCTGTGGCAGACCCCGCAGGGCCTC
The DNA here is from genome assembly GCA_041685155.1 of Chromatocurvus sp. Taxonomy (GTDB): domain Bacteria; phylum Pseudomonadota; class Gammaproteobacteria; order Pseudomonadales; family Halieaceae; genus Chromatocurvus. The sequence continues at coordinate 15,926 of JAWLGG010000014.1, read as the reverse complement.
GGCGACTACCCCGGCGCCACCAGCAGTGCGCCGATATCGGCCCTGGACGCGATCAATGCACTCGTCACACGCTGGCTGGGCGGGAACTACACGGTCGATAATCGCGACTTCGAGATCCTGCTCAGCGAGGTCGCAAAGGGCGACGCAGGCGCGCTGATGATGGCGCTGAACCTGCAGCGGGCCGGTCTGTCCGCCGCCAACGAGATGCTGCAGGCCCGCGGCAGGCTGTGCGAAGGCTCGCTGGTCCCGGCAGAGGTGGATATCTTCAGGACCGTGGTAGAGAAATTCTTCATTCGCGGCATTCAGCCCTGGTCCGCATCCCTGGGTCAGCGCGAACACGGCCTGCTACCCCCGGTGCGCGATCTCGAGGCGCGGCTTGCGGCCGTGCTTCCCGAACCCTACCGCGAGTGGCAGTCACAGCGCGACACCGCACTGGACGCTGCGACGGACGCACCGCGCGGGCATGTTCAGGCGGTTCAGGCAGTGCTGGAAGACTGTCGCCAATCGCCGTCGGATCGACCGCTGCAAACTCAAGTCAGTGAGCGCTAACACATCTGCCGGAACATGAGCATCAGGCGCTTGCTGCGGGTAAGGCGGGTGAACATCTCCCGCGGATCGACATCCCGGCTGAGGAAATCGGAAACTCCCTCAAGTTCACTGACGTCGACCCCGTCGAGCTCGACAAAGCCCATGCGCCAGTCGCCGAACTCGCGCTCCTCGAACGGCTCCTCGAACAGCACCTCGATGCGGTGATGGCGGGAGTCCGCGACAACACGCTCGAAAATCGCACGGACATTCTCCTCGCGCCCCTCCAGTACCTGGAAAAACGAGTCGCCGCGCATGAGCAGCAGACCCGTGACATCCCGGACTTCATTGCAGGCCCGCGCAATGCGCAGGAGATCGACCACGTCGGCAGACGACATGGACTCGCGCAGGGTGCTGACGTAGGCCAGGTGGTACAGGCCGTCCTCCCGGTCATCGTCCCTGGCGCCCGGCGTGGGTATGGATGTTGATGCTGTGACTGCCATTTTTGCCTGCCTCCTGCTGGGCGCGGGTTCCCAGCCCTGCGCGGTGAAGCCGTCTGCCGGCATTGCACCTTGAGCATCACAGTATAGTCACCTATACTTGACATGTGTAATGTCTAGTTTAGTTTACACGTTACCGCTGCCTGCCACGGCACAGGACATGAACGAGAGGTCACCCGACAATGACAGACGCCACAGCCGCCAAGACGACCACCACGAAATCCCGGACCGCGGAGCAGAGCAAGGCGAAGGATACCCTGCTCACGCCGCGTTTTTACCGCACCGACTACGCCCAGCTGGACAAACTGGACATCTCTCCGGTGCGCCGCGAGTGGGACCAGATGATGGCAGAATTCGAGCGAGACGAGAACCGGGATCACTTCCGGAAAGAGGTGGATTTCGACGCGGAAGGTGTGAATATTCCCGAACATCTTCACGACGAGTTCATCGATTTCCTCGTCAGCTCAGTGACTTCCGAATACTCGGGCTGCGTCCTCTACCAGGAGATCCAGAAGAACGTCGATAACAAGGATATCGCCGATCTCATGGGCTATATGGCCCGTGACGAGTCACGGCATGCCGGCTTTATCAACCGCGCACTGAAGCACCTGGGCTTCGCTGTCGACCTCGGCTTCCTCAAGCGTGAGAAGAACTACACGTTTTTCAAACCCAAGTACATCTACTACGCAACCTACCTGTCGGAGAAGATCGGCTACGCCCGCTACATCACGATCTACCGGCACCTGGAGCGCCACCCGGAACACCGCTTCCACCCCATATTCAAATGGTTCATGGAGTGGTGCAACGACGAATTCCGCCACGGCGAGGCCTTCGCGCTGATCATGCGCTCACATCCCCACCTGCTGAAGGGCGTCAACAAGCTGTGGATCCGTTTCTTCCTGCTGGCGGTCTACGCCACGATGTACGTGCGCGACCACACGCGCCCGCAGCTCTACCAGGCCCTCGGCATGGATCCGACCGAATTCGACTATCGCGTGTTCGATATCACAACCGAAATCACCCGGCAGACCTTCCCCCTGACCCTGGATACCGACAACCCGGTCTTCCGCCGCGGCCTCGAGAAGCTCCGCCACATCAACGTCGCAATTCAGGCGACGCGGGCACGCGGCGGGCTCATCGCCGGGATGCAGCGTGGCTGGCTTACGGTGCGCGGTGCTGCCGTGTTCGCGCGACTGTATCTGCTTCCCACGCAGTCAAACGAACTGCCGGACACCGTGCGCATGGCGCCTGCCTGGTAACGCGCAGGCCCGCACGGGGCAAAGGCGCCGGGGGATACCCCAGGCGCCTTTTTTGTGTGTTCAGTGGGGAAGTTGCAGGAACCACCTGGCCTGCATGGCTCAGCGCTGCCAGCGCAGTATCACCTCACTGACGTGTGCCACCAGCGCGGCCAGGAGGGAAAGCGCCACCCAGGTCGCCGCAGCACCCGCCAGGACCAGCCTCAGCGCGAGAAACAGACAGAATCCGGCAATCAGGTTCGGCAACAGCTTCCCGGGCGGGATGCCGCGACCGGTGGCGCGGTAGAATACGAGCAGGCCGAGCCCCTCTATCAGAACGGCGAGCAGGATCAGGTCGATAACCGGTGGCGACACCAGTTCCTGCAACAGCGACTCCACTGCCGTGGCGATACGACAGACTCGCCAGGGGGCGGCCGGCTCGCTCTAGGTCCGCGCCACACCCAGCAGATGCGCCATGTCCTTGAAGAAAATACGCAGGTGAGCGACAGGCTTGGCACGCACCAGCTTTTTCTGTGTGTACGCCTGCCAGGTCAGGTACTGCACGTCAGGATCCCGGCAGATGGCAACAAACTTCTCCCGGCGCTTGTCGCTGGAATACCAGAAGCGCTGCAGAATACCCAGGACAAAGAAGACCCGACCGTGCTCGCGCAGAAACCGCTTGCGCGCGCTGCGCAGCGTCGCGGGATTCCCGCTTTGCAGAAATTCGGCTACGGCCTCTGCTGCAAGGCGACCTCCGAGCATTGCGTAGTAGATGCCCTCGCCCGAAGCGGGGGCGACAACACCGGCGGCATCACCCGCCAGCAGCACGCGACGGCCATCATCCCAGCGCTTAAGTGGCTTGAGCGGAATGGGAGCACCCTCGCGACGCACTGTCGTGGCGCCCTGCAGGCCCACGGTCTCGCGCAGCGCCGCTACCGACGCCTGCGCGGAGAAGCCCTTCTGCTCGCTGCCCACGCCAATACTGGCCTTGTCACCGTGGGGGAACACCCAGGCATAGAAATCCGGTGACAGACGGCCCTGGTACCAGACGTCACAGCGCAGCGGATCGTAGTCCGCACCCGCGTCCGCGGTGGGTGCCTCGACGATCTCGTGGTAGGCAAACACGCAGCGCATGCGGTCACCTCCTGGCACGCACTGCGCGGCGACGCGCGACTTTGCGCCATCGGCACCGATGACGGCGCTCGCCGTCACGCAGCGATGTTCTCCACTGCTGTTCTTGGCCAGGTAGGTGACACGCGCACGTCCGTCCTCGAGATACTCAAGCTGCTTGAAGGTCGCGGTGCGCACCTCCGCGCCGGCGCGTCGCGCCCGCTCCCGCAGCCAGGGGTCGAACACGTCACGGTCGACCATGCCGACATAGGTGTCCCCCACTGGCATATCCACCCGCGCATCCTTCGGCGAGATCATGCGGGCCGACTTGATTTTCGCCACGATAAGGTGTGGCGGTATATCAAAATCCTCGATCGCCCGTGGCGGTATCGCCCCCCCGCAGGGCTTTATGCGGAAAGCGCGTTCAAGGACCAGCACCCGCTTGCCGAGTCGCGCCAGGTCGGTCGCGGCTGTCGCCCCCGAGGGACCACCCCCGACCACCACTACATCAAAGTGTTCTACTGACTGCATGATTACCTCCCCTGCAGTACTTCCACCATGGCTACGTCGCCGAATCCCGGCGCAGCGTGGTGATCATCGGATGTCGCGGCCGACCCGGAGCGCACACCGGCGCCGAGGAATGCCGCATACAGGAAAACCAGAGCTTCACAGGCAAACACCAGAGCATAGGCATGCACCGGCTGCTGCAGGAACTCTCGCGTGATATCAATGGCAACGGTGCCGAGAAAACCACCGAGACCGAAGGCGATGGCCTGGGCACCGCCCCATAGGCCCATGCGCAGGCCATCGCGGCCGCCGGCGCCCTGGCTTGCCAGCGCCATCATGGAGGCGATTGCCGCCACGGCGAAAGCGCCGTTGGCGATACCCAGCAGGAATACATTGATGCGCAAAGGCCAGTCGGCGGAAACCATCCCGCCAAAGGCAATGCCGGAAAGGGCCAGCGCCGAGGCAATACAGCCGCCCACGGTATACAGGCGCAGCGCCCGACCGCTGGCGCGCCGCTTTCCTGTCGCCGTCACCGCTACCAGCAGCATGCCGAGCAACACGCCAGCGTTCTGCATACCCGCCATCTGCGTGGATTCGCCGGGCGTCATGCTGAAGACGATGCCCGCGTAGGGCTCAAGAATAAGGTCCTGCGCGCTATAGGCCAGCATGGACACGAAGACGAACAGGGTAAAGCGACGCGCCTTTGGCTCGCACCAGACCTGCGACAGGGCCGTGCGAAAATTGCCGCCGGCGGCGGTGACCGGCGTCGATACGCTCGCGCCGCCAGCCGTGGGTGCACCCTCGATTCCATGCAGGGCCAGCAGCGTAAGGCAGACCGCCAGGAGCGAAACCGTGGCGGTCACCGCCACCAGGCGCTGTGGCGAGAAAGGATCGAGGAAATGCCCCGCAACGGTCGCGGTAATGGCGAACCCCGCAATCATCATGATCCAGACAATGCTGGCGGCAGCCGCGCGCTGCTCCTTTGCGACCCGCTGGGCAAGCAGGGTCAGCAGGGATGTCGCCGACGCCCCCACACCGAGGCCAATGGCAATAAACGAAAGCAGGGCCAGTGCCAACCCGGGTCCCGGCGCGCGCTCCGCAATGACGGTTCCCGTGGCAGCGCCAATACCGCCAAGCGCCAGAACGACGATACCGCCGATAATCCACGGCGTACGCCTGCGCCCGATATCCGAGCGGTGGCCGAAATGGGGGCGCGACATCTGTACCAGGTGATGCACCGCGACCAGGATGCCCGGGATCATGGCTGGCAGGGCCAGTTCCACGACCATGACACGGTTGATGGTGGAGGTGGTCAGGACCACGACAGCGCCGATGGCCGTCTGCACCAGGCCAAGGCGGACGATACCGGACCAGCCCAGTGCGGGCAGGGTCACGCCGCGACTCCCGGCAGCCCGCGCACCGCGAAGGCGGCGACCAGCATGCCCAGCACATACAGGGTCACGCCGGTACCGTTGTACCAGGGGGCGAGCCCCCTCGGATCAGACAGCAGCCGGCGCATTGCCCAGAGCTGCAGTATCATGCCCACGCCGATGGCGGCCGCAAAGCCGCTCCGGTCCCAGGCCAGGAGGAGACAGACAACCACCACCTGGGGCACGAGCATCACCACACAGGCCAGGCGCGCTGCGCGCTCGGGCCCGAGCTGCGCGGGTATGCTGCGCACCCCCAGCTGCAGGTCGCCCTCAATGGCCTTGAAATCGTTCAGCGTCATGATGCCGTGGGCACCGAGACTGTAGAGCACCGCGAGAACCAGTATCTCGCTGGCCGGCATGGCGCCGCCGAGCATCACCGCGGCGCCGGTCACCCAGGCCAGTCCCTCGTAGGAAAAACCGACGGCGGCATTGCCCCACCAGCCGTTAAGCTTCAGCCGCGCCGGGGGCGCGCTGTAGGCCCACGCCAGCACAAGGCCCAGAACCGTGGCCCAGAACACCACCGCTCCCAGCGCGGCGGCCAGCAACAGGCACAGGAGGGACCAGATAATCGCGTAGTACAGACCGATGTGCCCGGGCACACGTCCCGAGGGAATCGGCCTGTCCGGCTCGTTGATGGCGTCGACGTGACGGTCGAACCAGTCATTCACGATCTGGCTGGCACCACAGACCATGGGGCCGGCGAGGAGAATGCCGGCGACAATAGCCCAGGGCATCTCCAGCGGCGACATGCCGGAAGACACCACGCCGCAGCCGAACGCCCACATGGGGGGAAACCAGGTAATCGGCTTGAGCAACTGCAGCAGACCCCGGGGGTCCAGGCGGGTGGGGCTGGCGATCGCTGATTCCGGGCTTTGCATGGCCTGAATATAGAAGGCCGGCGGTCATGTGTCAATTATTTATGACACTGAAAACGCGGAAAAGTGTCATTCCAGGTTTACAGGTACTGCGGACGGGAAGGAATCACTCAGGGCGAGACGGGATCCGACTCGAATCCGGAGATTTCATAGCGACGCAGCTTGGCGTAGAGGCTCTGGCGACTGAGCCCGAGCAGTTCCGCAGCGGAGGCCCGGTTGTCCTGGGTCAGCTCCAGGGCGGCACGGATACACATGGCCTCAATGACATCGGTGGACTCCCGCACCAGCTCCTTCAGCGGCAGGCGACCCACGCGGTGTGTAATCTGCTCTATAGTAGAGGGTAGACCGGAACCCACTGGTTGCTGGCTGCTGACACGGCGACTGACATCGCGGATGAAAAAGGCGAACATCGGACGCTGCGGTGACTCGGCCAGTGCGGCCGAGACCTCGACGTCGGTATGCACACCGGAATCCCCCCTGAGCACAGTGGTAAACAGCTTGACCACGCCGCGTTCGCGCAGGTTGCTCAACAGCACGCTCAGGTCCACGCCTGAACGACCGAGCCAGCGATCGGCAACAACACCCACCGTCTGCTCTTCGTTCACCACCTGGGAAAGATCCACGAAAGCGCGATTCGCCGCCAGGACGCGGCCATCGGTGTCGGTCAGGAGGACGGCGTCCGGTGCTTTCTGCAGCGCCGGCGACAACAGGGCATCGCTGCCGGCACCGGCGACCTGCTCATGCGCCATGCGCACGAGGAATCGCGCCTCGTTGGCCTGGCGCAGATAGCTGATGACGACCGTGACCAGGCTGCCGTCGCTCTCGAGCTGCAGGCCCGAGGCGTGTGCCCGCCCCACGGACTGGGCCTCCAGCATCAGCGAGTTGACCGACTGTGCGCTGTCACTTTTCAGGCCGAGGGGGAACGCCTTACCGACAACCCGCTGGCCGAGGTTGCCCAGCAGTTCCGCCGCCGCGGGGTTGGCCTCGAGCACGCGATGGCTGACGGCGTCCAGGACGAGTATCGATTCGGAAACCAGGTCGAACAGCTGACGGTAGCGCGTCTCGACCTGCCGCAGGCGCCAGTAATCCGCCTCCAGTGCCTGCTGCGCATTGAGGAGCTGCTGGCGCAGGCTGGCCACCGCTCGCATGTCGCGGCCCACGGCGAGAATTCGCGAATCGCCCGACGGCGCGACCATGCGGTACTGCACCGGCAGCAACGACCCATCTGACAGGAGATGATTGACGTCGGCTCGGATCGGCGTGTCAGGATCGGCAATAGCCGCCTGGAGGAATTCCCTGACGCGTTCGCGGCTGTCCGGGGCGACCGTATCAACGAGGTCCGAACCGATCCAGCTTTCATCTATATATGGTTGAAGTTCATCGCTGCTGAGCGCGAGCTCACCGATCTTGCCACCCCTGTCCAGAACAAGAGAAAAGTCCGCTACTTTTTCAAGCAGGCCTGCCAGCGCTGATACGTCCAAATCGACAAACATGCATTTGGATCCGAATAATAAAATTGATTTTAATTACTTCCGCCTCTAAGGGCGCAGCGCGACGATTATACACTTCCTTATTCCCGATTCATCTTGCCCGTCCGCAGGACTAAGTTAATGCTAGAAACTGATGTTTGTCAATTTTAGTGGACTATACTTTGTGTAAGGTTTAGTTGACATACGCGCGCCGGGCGTCTAACTTTGATCCTGAAGACACGATAACGACCGAACGGATGCCGCCATGAACGACGCCAGCACAGCACCCACAACCCATTCTCTATACACCCCGGAGCAGCGCGCCCGGCGGGATGCCTCGCCCTGGACAATCGTCCAGGGGATCCTCGCGCCACTGCAGTTTCTCGTGTTTCTTGTCAGCGTGGTGCTGGTGGTGAACTTCCTGGCCAACGGCAGCGGCCTCGGCGCCGCGACGGCCTCCGTGATTACCAAGACGGGGCTGCTCTACGCCATCATGATTACCGGGGCCATCTGGGAGAAAGAAGTCTTCGGTCGCTACCTGTTTGCACCGGCCTTCTATTGGGAGGACGTTGTCAGCATGCTGGTTATCGCCCTGCACACGGCGTATCTCGTGAGCTGGATGTTTGACCTGTTCTCTCCGGCCGGCCAGATGTGGATCGCCCTGGCCGCCTACACCAGCTACGTGGTCAACGCCGGTCAGTTCCTGCTCAAGCTTGGTGCCGCGCGCCGGGAATCCGCAGTCACAGGCGACGACACCGCCTGGGCGGGAGCCGCAGAATGACCGGCGCGGTTCTCGCCAGCGATACGCCGCGGCCGTCGCGCTTTCCTGTTGAGCAGGAGCGCGGCCAGCGTGCGGTGTTCTGCGGCCTCACCTCGATTATCTGGCTGCACCGCAAGATCCAGGACGCATTCTTCCTCGTGGTCGGCTCACGCACCTGCGCTCACCTTATCCAGTCTGCAGCGGGCGTCATGATCTTCGCCGAACCGCGGTTTGCCACGGCGGTACTGCAGGACAAGGATCTCGCGGGCCTGGCCGACGCCAATGAGGAGCTCGACAGGGTGGCGGCGCAGGTCATTGCGCGGCGCCCCGGCATCCGCACCATCTTCCTGGTCAGCTCCTGCCCGTCCGAGGTGATCAAGCTGGATCTCGGCAACGCGGCGCAGCGGCTCGATCAGCTGTACGGCGGGCGCGTGAAGTTCGTCGACTATTCCGGCAGCGGTATCGAGACCACTTTCACCCAGGGTGAGGACCGCTGCCTCGAGAGTCTGGCGGCGCAGCTGCCCACCGATACCAGTTCGGCGCCGTCGCTGATGGTCTGCGGGACGCTGCCGGACGTAGTGGAAGACCAGTTTGCACGGCTGTTCGAACAGCTCGGCATCGGCCCGGTGCGCTTTTTCCCCGCCCGCAACTCCGACGACATGCCGCCGGTCGGCAGCAACACGAGACTGCTGCTGGCGCAGCCCTATCTCGGCGATACCGCGCGCGCGCTCATCAAGCGCGGCGCACAGCTCCTCGCCGCGCCCTATCCCTACGGTGCGGAAGGCACCAGCGCCTGGCTGCAGGCCGCCGCCAACGAATGGAATATTCCTGCGACGACCTTCGAAGCCGTCACCGCCGCGCCGCGGGCCCGGGCAGAACATGCCGTCGCCGTGCAGACCCGCACGCTCGCCGGCAAACGCATCAGTTTCCTGCCAGACTCCCAGCTCGAAATCCCCCTCGCACGCTTCCTGCAGCGCGAGTGCCAGATGGAGCTTGGCGAAATCGGCACGCCGTTTTTTGACCAGCAGATTCTCCGCGCCGAGCTGCCGCTGCTGCCAGACGGCCTGCGAATCACCGAAGGCCAGGAGCTGGACGACCAGCTCGACCGGGTGCGCCAGTTGCAACCGGACCTGACTGTGTGCGGCATGGGGATTGCGAATCCTCTCGAGGCTGAAGGACTGCGCACCAAGTGGTCCATCGAACTGGTATTTACGCCGGTGCAGGGCTATGACCAGGCCGGCGACCTCGCCGGATTGTTCACACGGCCGCTGCTGCGCAAGGCGCAACTGGGAGCACAGGTATGGAACTGACATTCTGGACCTACGAGGGTCCGCCCCATGTCGGCGCCATCCGCGTAGCCAACTCCATGCGCGGCGTGCACCTGTTACTGCACTCGCCGCAGGGCGACACTTACGCCGACCTGCTCTTTACCATGATCGAGCGCAACAACCACCGCCCGCCGGTCACCTATACCACCTTCCAGGCGCGCGACCTCGGCGGCAGCACCGCAGAACTGGTGACCGATACGCTGCGCAAGACGGTCGCCCGCTTCCAGCCCAGCGTTCTGCTGGTGGGAGATTCCTGTACCGCCGAACTGATCCAGGATCAACCCGGTGCGCTGGCATCGGGTGCCGGTCTCGACATACCGATAGTGCCACTGGAAATGCTCGCCTACGCCCGCAAGGAGAACTGGGGCGCAAGCGAAACCTTCTACACGCTGGTTCGCGCACTGCTCACGCGCCAGATTCCGGCCCCCGGCTGGCAGCGCCCGGCACGGGCCGAGGGCAAACGCCCCAGCGTCAATCTGCTCGGACCCAGCTCACTGGGCTTCCGCTGTCGCGACGACATCATCGAGGTGCGCAAGCTGCTCGACACCATCGGCGTGGATGTCAACGTCACGGCGCCGCTGGGCGCATCGCCCCAGGACCTCATGCGCATACCCGAGGCCGACGCCAATGTCTGCCTGTACCCGGAAGTCGCCGACGTCGCCTGCTCCTGGCTGCAGCGCACCTTCAAGCAGCCGACGATCAAGACGGTTCCCATCGGCGTCGGCGCAACGGGCGACTTCCTGCAGGAGCTCGCCGACACACTGAACCTCGAAATCAGCCCCCAGGCCGCGGACGAGGTATGCAGGCTGCCCTGGTATTCGCGCTCGGTGGATTCAACCTACCTCACGGGCAAGCGCGTTTTCATCTTTGCCGACGCGACCCACGCCATCGCCGCCGCGCGCATCGCGCGGGATGAGATGGGCTTCGAAGTGGTGGGCCTCGGCACCTTCTCGCGGGAACAGGCGCGGGACGTACGCGCCGCCGCGAAGGAATACGGACTGGAAGCCCTGATTACCGACAACTACGCGGAAGTGGAAAAGCACATCACGGAACTGCAGCCGGAAATGCTGCTGGGCACACAGATGGAGCGTCACATCGCCAAGAAACTCGGCATTGGCTGCGTGGTGATTTCGACACCGGCGCACGTACAGGACTTCCCCGCCCGCTACTCGCCGCAGATGGGCTTTGAGGGCGCGAACGTCATATTCGACACCTGGGTACATCCGCTGATGATGGGCCTGGAGGAGCATCTGCTGACGATGTTCAGGGAGGATTTTGAGTTCAACGACAACGCGACACCTTCGCACCTCGCCTGCGTCGGCGGCACCAGCCATCGATCAGACACAGAAGAAGTGGCTGATGGCGGCGTTGCCTGGGACTCGGATGCAGAAAAAGAACTGAAAAAGATCCCGTTTTTCGTACGCGGGAAAGCACGGCGCAATACCGAACAGTATGCGGCAGAGCGCGGTGTCGCCAGCATCAACGTGGAGACGCTTTATGAAGCGAAAGCCCATTACAGCCGCTGAGGCAACGCCGCTGAGGTTTGTCCTGGTCACACTGGACAATCACGTCACCAGCAGCGTCGAGCGCGCCGCGGTCAAACTGTCTGCGGAGCTGCCGAATGTCACGGTAAAGACCCACGCCGCCGCCGCGTGGCAAGTGAGCCGGACACACTGCAGCGTTGCATCGAGGACATTGCCGAGGGCGACATCATCGTCGTCACGATGATGTTCCTGGAGGAACACTTCAACGCTGTTCTGCCGGCCCTGACGGCACGCCAGCCCGACTGTGACGCCATGATCTGCTGCATGTCCGCGGCGGAAGTCATGAAGCTCACGCGGATGGGCAAGTTCACCATGGAGGGGGAGGCCAAGGGCCCCGTCGCGCTGCTCAAGCGCCTGCGCGGCAAGACCGGCAAGGCCAAGAGCAGTGCCGGCGCCCAGCAGCTTACCGTACTGCGACAGCTGCCGAAGATCCTGCGCTTCATTCCCGGCACCGCGCAGGATGTCCGCGCCTACTTCCTCACGCTGCAGTACTGGCTGGCCGGCTCCGAACTCAACCTGCAGCGCATGATGGCCTTCCTGATTGACCGTTACGCCGCGGGCGAGCGCAGTGCCCTGCAGGGCAGCCTGAAGACGGCGTCACCCGTTGAATACCCGGACACCGGACTTTACGACCCCGGCATGAAAAAGCGCATCAGCGAAAAGCTCAGTGACCTGCCGCGGCCAAAAGACAAGGCACGCGGCACCGTTGGGCTGCTGATCATGCGTTCCTATGCCCTGGCCGGCAACACCCAGCATTACGACGCCATGATCGCCGGCCTGCGCAGCCGCAACTTCAATGTCATCACGGCCTTCGCCAGCGGTCTCGACGCCCGGCCCGCGGTCGAGAAGTACTTCATGGTGAATGGTGAGCCGGTGATTGACGCTGTGGTGTCTCTGACGGGCTTCTCCCTGGTCGGGGGACCGGCGTACAACGACTCCTGCGCCGCCGAGGACATGCTGGCAAGGCTCGACGTTCCCTACATCGCCGCCCACGCCCTGGAGTTCCAGAGCCTGGAGCAGTGGGAAGGCTCGGACCACGGCCTCATGCCCATCGAGGCGACCATGATGGTCGCCATCCCCGAGCTGGACGGCGCCACGGGGCCGGCCATTTTCGGGGGCCGCTCCGACAGGGCCGAGGAACACAGTCGCCACGACATGCGCGCTCACCCCGAGCGCATCGCCATGCTGGTCAACCGGGTGGACAAACTGGTCACGCTGCGCAAGACACAGCGCGCCGAGCGCAAGGTTGCGCTGGTCATCTTCAACTTCCCGCCGCATGCGGGAAACACCGGCACCGCAGCCAACCTGTCGGTATTCCGCTCCATTTACAACACCCTGCAGGCGATGCAGGCCCGGGGCTACAGCGTGGAACTGCCGGCGGACGTCGATGCCCTGCGGAGCGCCATTCTCGAAGGCAACGCCGCGCAGTACGGCAGCATGACCAACATACAGGCCACCGTCAGCGCGGACGATCACGTCGCCAGGGAGCCCTACCTGGAAGAAATAGAAGCACAATGGGGCCCTGCCCCCGGCAAGGATCTCACCGACGGCCGCTCCATCTTCATCATGGGTGCGCAGTTCGGCAACGTCATGGTCGGCGTACAGCCCGGCTTTGGCTACGAGGGCGACCCGATGCGGCTGCTGTTCGAGCGTGGCTTTGCGCCGACGCATGCCTTCTCTGCCTTCTACCGCTACCTGCGCGAGGACTTCGGCGCCAACTCCGTGCTGCACTTCGGCACGCATGGCGCCCTCGAGTTCATGCCGGGCAAGCAGACCGGCATGGCCGGCTCCTGCTGGCCGGATCGCCTGATTTCCGATCTGCCGAACTACTACCTTTACGCGTCCAATAACCCGTCGGAGGGGCTGATTGCCAAGCGCCGCTCTGCGGCGACCCTGATCAGCTACATGACGCCGCCGATCACGCAGTCCGACCTGTACCAGGGCATGCTGGAGCTGAAGGCATCGATCGATCGCTGGCGCAGCGAGCAGGACCGCGGCAGCGTGGCACGCGACGACCTGGCCGCGCTGATTCAGCTGCAGGCAAGCGAACTCGACCTGTGCGAGGCAACGCCTGCCTGGACAGAGCACAGCGGCGATGCTATCGAGGCACTGCGTCGCGAGTTGCTGGAAGTGGAGCAGACACTGATTCCCCACGGCCTGCACGTCGTCGGTGAACTGCCTTCACGCAGCGAGAAGTCGGACCTGCTGCAGGCAATCGCCCACGCCAGCCATGGGCTTACGCTGGACGAGGGTGCCTGCGAGGCACTGCTCGAAGGCGCGGCCGCGGAAGACCTTGCCGCCATGCTGGATGCCGGCGACAAGCCCACTGAAGATGTCATTGCCGCATGCCGCGAGCTCACACATACCGCTACCCTTCTCGACAACGGCGGCGAGCTGGAAGCCATTCTGCACGCACTGGACGGCGGCTTCATCCGGCCCGCGCCCGGCGGCGACCTGCTGCGCACGCCGGACGTACTGCCCACCGGTCGCAATGTGCACGGCTTCGATCCCTTCCGGCTGCCGAGCGCCTTCGCCATGCGCGATGCGCGCCGCCAGACGCAGAACCTCCTCGACCGCCACGAGCAGGAAGGCAACGGACTGCCGGAATCCGTCGCCCTGGTCCTCTGGGGCTCGGACAACCTGAAGAACGAGGGCGGCCCGATCGGCCAGGCTCTGGCGCTGCTCGGCGCAGAGCCACGCTTCGACGGCTACGGGCGTATCTGCGGTGCGACGTTACTGCCGCTGGAGACACTCGGGAGACCGCGCATCGACGTCGTGATCACGCTGTCCGGCATTTTCCGCGACCTGCTGCCACTGCAGACGCGCATGCTGGCAGAGGCCACCTACCTCGCGGCAGCTGCCGATGAACCGGCGGAGCTGAATTTCGTGCGCAAGCACACACTCGCGCACCAGGCGGAACACGGCGTCGACCTCGAGACCGCTGCACTGCGGGTATTCAGCAACGCCGAGGGCGCGTACGGCTCCAACGTCAACCTGCTGATCGACAACAGCCGCTGGGACGATGAAGGCGAGCTGGCAGACACTTACACCCAGCGCAAGTGCTACGCTTACAGCCGCAGCGGCCAGGCTGCACCGCAGCCGGCGCTCCTCAACGACATGCTGTCCACCGTGCAGCTTGCCTACCAGAACCTCGACTCGGTCGAAGTGGGCATTACCACGGTGGACCACTATTTCGACACCCTCGGCGGCATCAGCCGCGCCGTCAAGCGCTCGCGGGGCGAGGACGTGCCGGTGTACATCTCCGACCAGACCACCAGCAACGGCAAGGTGCGCACGCTGTCCGAGCAGGTGGCCCTGGAAACACGCACGCGGGTGCTCAATCCCAAGTGGTACGAGAGCGTGCTGGAGCACGGTTTCGAGGGTGTTCGACAGATCGAATCCCACGTTACCAACACCATGGGCTGGTCGGCCACCACGGGACAGGTCGCGCCCTGGGTCTACCAGAAATTATCCGAAACATTCATTTTGGACGAGGACATGCGCAAGCGGCTGGCCAAGCTCAACCCGGCCGCCTCCGTCAAGGTGGCCAACCGGCTGCTGGAGGCGCACGACCGTCAATACTGGAACCCGGACGAAGCCACTCTGGACGCGCTGCGCAAGGCGGGCGAGGATCTCGAGGACTGGTTAGAGGGTGTCACTGAAGAGGTAGCAGCATGAGTTTAGGTAATAGCATTCCGGTACAGCTGGTTGATCCCTCACCGACCGCCCCCCCGGACGGCGAGGGCAGCGAACAGGTCCACCTGGACCCCGAGATCAATATCGGGAAGGCCAAGGTGTTCGCCATTTACGGCAAGGGCGGCATCGGCAAGTCGACCACGTCGTCCAACCTGTCGGTCGCCTTCTCGAAGCTGGGCAAGCGGGTTATCCAGATCGGCTGTGACCCCAAGCACGACTCCACCTTCACGCTGACAAAATGCCTCAAGCCGACGGTGATCGATGCGCTGGAAGCAGTGGATTTCCACTCCGAAGAACTGCGTATCGAGGACTTCGTTTTCGAGGGCTACAACGGCGTGATGTGCGTTGAAGCCGGCGGACCTCCGGCGGGCACGGGCTGCGGCGGCTATGTCGTGGGCCAGACCGTGAAGCTGCTCAAGCAGCACCACCTGCTGGAAGACACCGATATCGTGATCTTCGATGTCCTCGGCGATGTGGTGTGCGGCGGCTTTGCCTCGCCCCTGCAGCACGCTGAACGCGCCCTCGTGGTCACGGCGAATGACTTCGACTCGATTTTCGCCATGAACCGCATCGCCACGGCCATCGAAGCCAAGGCGAAAAACTACGGTGTGCGCTTCGGCGGCGTGATTGCCAACCGCAGCGCGAAGACTGATGAAATCGACCGCTTCAACGAGCAGGTGGGGTTCAATCGCATTGCACACTTTCCCGACCTCGACATCATCCGGCGCAGCCGTCTGAAGAAATCAACGCTGTTCGAGATGGAGAACTGCGAGGGACTGGAAGCCGTGCAGGAGGAATACCTGAGTCTCGCGCGCAACCTGCTCGAGGGACGCGAACCGACCCCGGTGACGCCGATGAAGGACCGCGACCTGTTCGACTTCCTGGGATTCGACTGATGAACGCCGATACCTACAAGGCGCGCCGCTCGGAGATCGAGACCTATTTTG
>JAWLGG010000310.1:0-4430 GCA_041685155.1 Chromatocurvus sp. | reverse complement strand
GGCTCCCGCCTCAAAACGCGCGAGCGAATGCTCTCCCACGACGATGGCGTCATCGACGACGATCCCCAGTGCCATGACCGCGCCCACCAGACTGATGAAGTTGATGGAGCCGCCGAAGAACCAGAAGACAGCCAGCGCCGCGAGAAACGATACCGGAATGCCGAGCGTGACCCATGCCGCGACGCGGGTATTGAGGAACAGGAAGAGCACGGCGATCACCAGGCAGAGGCCGGTGATGCCGTTGTTGACAACCAGCATCAGCGTATCCCTGGCGAAGCGCCAGGCTTCCAGCCATACGCCCGCCTGGATGCCGCGGTCCGCAAGCATGCCCGCATTCTCTGCGTGCCAGTCGCGCAGAATTCTGGCTTCGGTCATGACGTCGGATTCCGGTGAGCGGCGCGCCTGAATGATGATGGCGGCATCGCCGTCGTGGTAAAGCAGCCGCTGGTTGTCCTCATAACGGCGTTCGATCAGTGCAATGTTGTCCAGCCGCTGCAGCTGATTTGTGCTGCCGGCAGGCATTGGCAGTCTGGCAAAAGCCTCCACATCCCGGCGCTGCTCCGGGGCACGCAACAGGCGTTCCGAGGCGCCGGTGCCGACGCTCCCGGCGGACATGTCGCGACTGTTGCGAAGAATGCTGGTGGCGATCTCGTGCAGGGGAACGCCGAGCTGGAACAGCGTCTGGCTGTCAATCTGTATCGCGATCTGCTCACGCGGCACGCCCCTGAAATGCACCTGATCGAGACCGCTCGCGAGCAGCTCGCGCTGTATGCGCCTGGCTTCGGGCATGAGCTCTGACAGCGGACCATCGCTCGACAGGAGTATTGCCGCAACTGTTTCGTAGCGAACAGCCGGGCGCACGCGGGGTGTTTCCAGCTCCGCAGGCAGGTCTCGTGCCTGGGCGAGTCGCTGCTTGACGCGCTCCGTCGCCGCATCAATGTTCTCGCTGCCGGTGAATCGCAGACTGATGGTGGCGCCGCCAATGCGGGTGATGGACGTCAGGCTTTCCAGCGACTGCAGCGATCGCAGTTGGTGCTCTATCGGCTGGGTAACCAGTTGCTCGACATCTTCCGCAGCGGCACCCGGCCAGACAAGCTCAATCTCGACACTGCGTGTGGGCTGAGTGGGATTCAGCTGCACGTTCAGCTGTCGCAGACCCCAGATGCCGGCAAGAATGCACATCAGCATGAGCAGATTGGCGGCGAGCGGGTGTCGCGCCAGCGTGGGAATCAGTCCTGAGCGCAGGGTTGATCCGGGTAATGTAGAATTCACAGTCGCGGCTGTCCGTTGATATGGTGTTATGGATAACTTCAACACCATAATTAGAGCGTGCAAGCGATTTTTACCAAGCCGTTTCCACAGGCGGCTCACGCCGCTCGTCTTGCGCCGCGTTACAGGCCTGCCGTGTCAGCATCGTCCAGAAATCCTATCGATTTATTGGAAACCACCCCCAATAAAGAGGAAAGTCAACTAACAGGAAATTCAGGGGCAGACGTCTGCGCAGTGATTATTGATCGGTATCTTCTTCGTCGCCTGCTGCCCGCAGTGGTCGGTATTGCACTCGTGCTCTCAGCGATTTTCGCGACGTTTTCGCTCGCGCGTTTTCTGACAGAAGCCAGTGCCGGTGTCCTGCAGATAACCGAGGTGCTTCAGCTGACCGCACTGCGCTTGCTGATTGCGCAGGATGTATTGTTACCCATTGCTTTTTATCTTGGCCTGATTCTGGCGTGGGGCCGACTGCGGGAGGATCTCGAGCTGGATGCGCTGGCGGCCAGCGGCATCAGTGAACGCCGACTGTTGCGTTCAGTGATAGCCCTTGCGGTGATTGTCGCTTCGCTGGTGGCGCTGATTTCGCTGTGGCTGCGTCCCTGGGCCTGGCAGGCGGATTACGTAATCACCGCCGAGGCCGAAGCGTCGGCAGATATTCAGCGTATTGCGTCTGCAGCCTTTAACGCCTATGCCAATAACCGCACCGTTTTCATCGAGCGCATCGGGCCGGAGGGGACGCTGACGGGGGTATTCATCCACAAGCGCAGCGATGAAGAGTTCGAACTTCTGTCGGCGCCAGCCGGGCAGTTCAAGGCCTACGTCACACCCGATAGTCATGAACTTCGTCTGCAGCAGGCAAGAGTGTACGTGGAATCTGCAGAGGATCCCGGTTTGCTGGGGCGTATCGCCGATTTGACGCTGCGTATCGAGGCGCCAGCGCCACAGCCGTTTGATGACAAATCCAAGGGATTGGCAACGCCGGTTCTGATGCAAAGCCGTGACAACCATGACCGGGCGGAACTGCAGCGCAGGCTTTCCGCCCCGCTGTCTGTTTTTCTGCTTCTGGCCACCGCCGTGCCGCTGACCCGATCAGGGCCGCGCGAGGGCCGCTACGCGCGCCTGCTGATCGCGATTGCGGTGTATGCCGTGTACTACAACTTCCTTGGCGTTGGGCGGACCTGGGTGGAGCAGGGAACGTGGCGGAGTATTGTCTGGGTTCACGTGGCGCTGCTGCTGTTTGCGATTGGCGTGAATCGCTATCGCAGGATGGCCGCATGAGCCGAATAACACGATACCTGGCGTGGCATTATCTCCTCGGCTGTGTGCCGGTGCTGCTGATTCTCGTCACCCTGTTTTCATTTCTGGCGCTGTCGGAGGAGTTGGAGAGCGTCGGCGAGGGCCTTTACCAGACTCGCGATGCCGTGCTGGTGATGCTGCTGACTACGCCCGGTCGCCTGCTGGAATTGTTGCCGGTAACCCTCTTGCTGGGCTCCCTCTGGGGGCTGGGCGGCCTGGCGCGGCACGCTGAGATTGTTGCCCTGCGCGCTGCTGGGGTATCAATACTGCAGTTGACGGTACCGGTTCTCGCCGTCGCGCTGCTTGCAGTAGCGCTGGTCGTCGGGCTGCGCTTTGCGGTGATTCCCGGCCTTGAGCGGGATGCCCAGGCATTGCGTGGCAAGAGCGAGTCCGCGGGCTTCATAACCAGTGGGGAGTCCGGAGGCTACTGGATGCGCGCCGGAAACCAGATTGTCCGGATCGGGCGTCTGGATAACCGCGATCTGCTGCGCGACGTGCAGGTGTACCGTCTGAACGAGCGCGGACAGGTAGACACTTTCATGCGTGCCGTATCCGGGCATGTGGGTACGGGCCGCGACTGGAATCTGGAGGGCGTCCGGCGCGTCGATCTGCAATCCGGACCGGCAAATGACACCCGGCACGAGACCCTGTCCTGGCGAAGCCCCCTGTCTGACCGGCAGACCAGCAGCGTTGTGGCCCCGATAGAGGCGCTCTCTCCCGTTGCACTGCACCGATACATCCGCCTGCTCGATAGCAGCCAGCTCGACAGTCAACGGCATCGCATTGTTTTCTGGCAGCAGCTAAGCCAGTTGCTGGCGATGGTGATCATGGCGATCGTGAGCATTCCCTTCATACTCGGAAACCAGCGAAGTGGTGCGCTCGCGCGCTCGGCCGTGATCGGTGGCGGGCTGGGTATCGCTTTCTACCTGGCAGAGCAGCTGGTCAGCCATCTCTCTGTTCTCAGTAATCTGAGTCCCTTCATCGCGGCACTGTTGCCGGAGGTGGCGATGGCGGGGCTCGCTGTATTGCTGCTGCGACGGGCGCGCGGATACTGAGATCCGTGGTGGCCCACTGGGTCCGGCGGCTTGTCATCACCTGCTCAGAAGCGGTGTTGCAGGCTCGCATGGAAAACGATATCGGGGGCAGTCTCGACAGCAATGTCCTCGCTGAAGCCGATGTCGAGTGCCCAGTCCGGCGCAATCCTGAAGGCTGCGCCGACAGAAAGCTGAACGCTTGCCCGATTCAGTGGCTCCCCGGTGCCCTCATAGAGTGCGCTGTTGGAATCCAGCTGCGCCTTCAGCACCAGCGTGTTGCCGGTTGCCCAGGCAAGCGTTGTCGAGCCGAAAGCGACCGCGCTCCTGACGCGGCTTTGCAGCACGTCGCTATCGTCGCCGACCCAAACGCCACCGCTGGCGTGCCAGTGCAGGCGGTCACTGAAACGCCCGCTCACATGAAGCGAGCCGGACAGCGCGGCGGCGCCGGAGCCGGTCAGGCGATCACTGTCGCCAGTGGGCAGCTTCAGCGTGGTGCGCAGCGCCAGCCCATCGCCCAACTCGCGGCTGATTGCCAACTGGAGATCGCCGATGCCGCCGCCGTCACTGTCGACAACGAACCGGCTGCCATCGGGACTGCGTTGACTGAACAGCAGGCGATTGCGGGGCAGGCGGTCGCGATTTCCGTTGGGTAGCCCGAAGAAGCTGTGCCAGTCTTCAATCGGCTGATCGAGGAAGCCGCCGCTGTGACGCAGGAGGGGAAGGTTCGCGCCGATTTCCCAGCCGTTGCCGAGACCGCGTCGGAGATCCAGCTCGAGGCGGTGGGTTTCGCCGTCGATGACAGTACGGCGATCGCTCTGGCCGTCCATAATG
>JAWLGG010000309.1:0-4438 GCA_041685155.1 Chromatocurvus sp. | reverse complement strand
ATTTCTGTTTCTGCTCCTCGCTGCCGTTCTTCTGGATCTGGTTCAGGCACAGGTTGGTCATTGCGCCATAGGACAGGCCAACAGAGCCTGAGGCGCGGCTGATCTCCTCCATGACCACCGAGTGGGCCAGGTAGCCCATGCCGCTGCCGCCGTAGGCCTCATCCACGGTAATCCCGAGCAGGCCCATCCCGCCGAGGGTGCGCCACAGGTCCGCAGGGAATTCGTTGTCGCGGTCAATCGCCGCGGCGCGCGGTGCGATCTCCTTCGCACACATCTGCCAGACCGACTGGCGCAGCATATCGATGTCCTCGCCAAGGCCGAAGTTCAAGGTCGGGTAGCCGCTGTTCATCCTGTTCTCCTGGTTCTGCTGTGGGATGATCCGGTTGCGGATCGTTTCTCGGCGAGGGCGGAACGGCACAGACTTTCGGTGTCATTGAGGCTTTCGAGCATGTCATCAATATCCTCGCGCTGGCGAATCATCTGCTCCCGGCGCGCGGCAATCCGCTCGATCAGCGTTTGCAGCTGCGCGGCGTTGCTGCCGCTCGGGTCGTACATGTCGATGATCTCGACGCTCTCGGCCAGACTCAGGCCGATACGCTTGCCGCGCAATATGAGCTTGATGCGCACGCGGTCAGCGTTGCTGTAGCGACGCTGCTGACCGATGCGCCGGGGCGCGATGAAGCCGCGCTCCTCGTAGAAGCGGATCGTCCGTGTGGTGATGTCGAACTCCCGCGCGAGCTCGGAGATGCTGTATGTCCTGTCACTCATTGCCGTGTTCCCGTCGACGGATATTCACTTTAGCTCACGTTAACGTTAACGTAAAGTCAGCCTGCATGGCCGCAGCCCTGAATCGGTGAGCCATGCAGACCAGTGCCGGCCGGGAGAGCTGCGTCAGCGGGCGCCGGAACTCGAGATGTGTGGCGCGCCGCGCGCACCAGCGCTGCTGTCTCTGCTATTATCGGGGGGCTTTTATCGGGGGGTAGGCTTATGGCACAGGCGGATCTGCTGGCGCGCCTTGCGGACGGTGAGTTCCATTCCGGCCAGGTCCTGGCCGACAGCATGGGGGTGAGTCGCACCGCCATATGGAAGCAGCTCGCGCGTCTCGAGGGGCTGGGTCTGCAGCTGGAGTCGATTCGCGGAAAGGGCTATCGCATCCCCGGTGGGCTGGACCTGCTGCGGGAAGATGCTGTGCGCGCGCGGCTATCTGCGGACGTGTCGGCGCTGGTCGCCGAGTTGACTGTCCTGCCCGTGGTGGATTCCACCAATGCGGAATTGCTGCGCCGTGGCGTAATGCCAGCTCGGCGCGCGGTGGTCTGCACTGCCGAGCAGCAACGTTCAGGCCGGGGCCGCCGCGGCCGCGAATGGATCAGCCCCTTTGCCCGCAATGTCTATCTCTCGGTTGCCTGGGAGTTTGCCCAGGGTGCGGCGGCGCTGGAGGGTCTGAGCCTTGCTGCCGGTGTCTGCGCTGCCCGGGCGCTTGTTGCCACAGGCATACCCGGTCCGCAGCTCAAGTGGCCGAACGATGTGCTATATGATGGCCACAAGGTTGGCGGCATTCTGATCGAGATGACGGGCGATGCCGCAGGGCCCGCCCGTGCGGTGCTCGGCGTCGGCATCAATGTCGCGATGCCCGACGCGACCGCTGCCGCCATCGATCAGCCCTGGACGGATCTGGCCGCCGTGGCAGGTGGCAACCTGCCTGGCCGCAGCGCCGTGGTCGCCGCGCTGTTGAATGAACTTCTGCCCATGCTCGTGTCCTTCGAGGACGTCGGCTTCGCCGCCTGGCGTGATGAGTGGACCTCCCTGGACGCGCACGCCGGAAAGCCTGTTATCGTGACTGTTGGTGCTCGCCGTGTTGCCGGCACCGATACAGGGGTGAACGAGCGCGGGGCCCTGCTTCTGGAGACGACGGCGGGAACGGTGCCCGTGCATGGTGGCGAGGTGTCCCTGCGGGCATCGTGAACATGGCTGAAGAGGCAGTGGTACTGCAGATCGATGTCGGCAACAGTGCTCTCAAGTGGCGGCTGGTGTGTGGTGATCAACTCCTCGCGCGCGGCGCCTCTGCGTCCGCAGGCGATGCCTCGCCGCCGGATCTCCCCCGACTGGATGTCCGGCCGTCGGCCGTCCACGTCGCGAGCGTCGCGGCCGAGGGCGTTGAACTCCAGCTGGCGGAACGCATATGCCAATGCTGGTCCCTCGAGCCCTGGTTCGCGCGGTCCGGCGGCGAGAGCCTTGGCTTGCGCAACAGCTATGCGGAACCCGAGCGCATGGGTGTGGATCGATGGCTGGCGATGCTGGCTGCCTGGCATCCACGACGCGAGCGCGTCTGTGTCGTCGATGCCGGGTCGGCGCTGACCATCGATATCGTGGCGGCGAACGGGCAGCATGAGGGGGGCTATATCCTGCCGGGATCAGCCCTGATGCAGCTTGCCCTGTTGCGCGACACCCAGCGCGTGCGCTTTGACGAGGTGGTTGAGGCGACCCTTGAGCCGGGCACCAGCACGGCCGAGGCCGTCAGTCACGGCGCCGCGCTCGCTCAGTGCGGCGCGGTCAAACTGGCCCTGGGTCTGGCTGGCGACAAGGCGGCAGCGCCGAGGCTCGTGGTTGCCGGCGGCGCCGGGGAGGTGCTGGTCCGGCTCCTGGGCGAGACAGCCGACCTGCGCCCCGACCTGGTTTTCGACGGCCTGGCCCTCGCAGCGATTGCGCGATCCCCCAACATTGTCTAACATCAGCGTCCGTTCGGGGGTGCAGGTTATCTGCATTCCCTGTCGGATCTGGCTGGCGTAGCTCAGTAGGTAGAGCAGCTGATTTGTAATCAGCCGGTCGGGGGTTCGATTCCTCTCGCCAGCTCCATGCTCATTTTGGGGTCAGGTCCGGGACCAGGTCCCGGACCTGACCCCTCACGTCTCACGTCATAATTCCATACTCCACAGCGGTGGTGCTATCGGGACCGTTGAGCGCAGTATCAACTGTAGGGCGGCGGCGTGAACCTGTTCCAGCCTGGAGTGTGGGGATGCGATGGCTGTTCTACCTTGGTCTCGTGACGCTCGTTGCCTGCAAAACGGTGGACGGCGACGCCCGCGCCGTGGATAACTGTGAGGCTGTGTCGGACGCTGTCGCAATCGACGGTTTCGAGGTCAGATTCGAGCGGCGTCAACCGGCCTCCACCTCGGATCGCTCCGTAATCGTCATGCCTCCCACGGGCGGCACGACCTTTCTTGAGTCGCGTTACGCCGCGCTGTTCTGTAAATCCGGCTTCAACGTCTACGTGGTCGAGGGCTGGACGGGTATGTCAGAAACCTCCCTTGAGCTCGCCATTCACAGCCGGCTGTTCGGCCGCGCGCAGCGCGCAATAGGCACCATCATTGAGGCATCCGCTCCATCGGGCTTCGTCGGCCTGCTCGGTACCAGCGTAGGCGGCCTGCATGCGGCGACAGCGGCCGGGCATCTCGACCGCATTTCAGCCGCTTTTGTGATAGCAGCGGGTGCGCCGGTGGTCGATATTCTGGCGGAGACAGACCAGGAGGCCCTGGAAACCCTGCGTGTTCGTCGTATGCGCGAATTCGGCCTGGACGGCCGCGATGCCTACCGCGATGCCCTGGCGGCAGAGTTCGAGTGGGAGCCCTTGTCCTTCCTGGCCGCAGCGCGCAAAAAGCCACTGGGCATGGTTGTTGTGGAGGGCGACAAGACCGTCCCGACTCCGCGCCAGAAGCAGCTTCGGGGAGCCTGGAAGCCGGAGGTTGCGTATGTCGTCAGCGGTTTCCCATTGGGCGCCCACCCGGTAGGTATTTTCCAGGCCTGGTGGTCGCATGCTGATGATATTCTTGCGTTTTTCTCACGTCACGCAACGCCCGGCCCGGGCGCTCAGACGGGTGGAGACGACGGAGGCGCGCGACACCGATCTTGAGGGTCGGCCTCGGGGGCCCTGCGTTTCTGGATCTGCCTGGTCTGGTTACGGGCAAGACCCCCGCCGGACAGGCAGCGCAGTCAGACAGGTTCTTGGTCCCCGAGTCGGCGGTATTTGTCCTGTCGAGGGCGGCCCCCAGGGCCCTGTCTGCGTGCCCCTCTGCCGAAGCACCTTGACCCTGCCGTCAGCCCGCCTGGTATGCGATAAACAGGTTGACAACCCACCGCCCGGTCAGGACAATGTGCCGCCTTCTGGAGGGGTTCCCGAGTGGCCAAAGGGATCAGACTGTAAATCTGACGCGAAAGCTTCGGTGGTTCGAATCCACCCCCCTCCACCAGGAGTAAGAAGCCACGATAAGTGATCGTCGTGGTAAACGAGTAGCGGAAGAATTGGTCAACGTGGCGGGTATAGTTCAAAGGTAGAACCTCAGCCTTCCAAGCTGATGATGCGGGTTCGATTCCCGCTACCCGCTCCAGGTGTCAGAAGGCAGGGTAAAGGCTCATATAGCTCAGTCGGTAGAGCACTTCCTTG
>JAWLGG010000308.1:0-4440 GCA_041685155.1 Chromatocurvus sp. | reverse complement strand
TTCCTCGAGCGCGGTCGGGGCCAGGTCCTGGGCCTCGTCAATGATCAGCAGCGTGCGCAGCCCCTGCCGGTGCATCTGTGCGAAGAACTCCATGAGCCGCTGCAGCACCTGTGACTTGCGGGGCTGCTGGGATTCCAGCCCGAAACCGTGAGCCGTCATGCGCAGCAGGTCGTCCGCCTCGAGTTGCGTGCTCACGAGGGTCGCGGTCACGACCTGCCGCTTCGGCAGGTGCTCGAGCAGATCGTTGACCAGCGTGGTCTTGCCGGTGCCGGGGCTGCCCGTGATCATCACGAAGCCCTCGGCCCGGTGCAGCGCGTACTCCACGTACGCCTTCGCCCGGGCGTAGCTCCGGTGCGGGAAGCAGAATCGTGGCTCGACGCTGAGGCGAAACGGATCCGCGCTCAGACCATAAAAGGCTTCGTACATAGCGGTGGTGTGTCCCGGGGTGCGCCCCTCGCGGGCGTGCGGGCAGTCTCTCCGTGGGGGGGGGTCCCGTCAAGCCGATGGCTAGTAGGGAACGGGGAACGGGGTGTGCACAGATCTGCCAATCTGTTCCCATAGGGGCTGGGGACCGGCGGTTCAAGGGGCTCCCTGCGGTGCCGATAACGGAGGAGGCCGTCAGCAGTGGCGTGGGAACTCTGGACCTCGCGATGTTTTCAGCGTCTCATCACAGAGATGAGTAACAGCGCGTGAATATGTTTGGTATTGTAAAGGGGCAAACATGAAAATTGAACATAGACTAAATTCGGCTCCCGCTGCAAATCAGCAACCTTGAGAAAGAATCTATTTTATGGATGACATGCTGGCCCAGGCCCTCGGTTACCTGCGCGGGATCTGGCGTTATCGCTGGGTGGCGCTTGTTGTTGCCTGGCTGGTGGCCGTGGCAGGCTGGGTGCACGTCAGCCAGATGCCGGACGAGTACCAGGCCTCGGCACAGGTGCACGTGGATACCGACTCGGTGCTGCGGCCCCTGATGAGTGGTCTGACAGTGGAGCCCAACGTGCAGCAACGGGTGGACATGATGACGCGAACCCTGCTCACGCGGCCGACCCTGGAAACCGTCGCCCAGGAGACCGACATGCATCTGCGCGCGACGACGGAGGCGCAGATGAACGCGGTCATCGAGGGACTGCGCCGCAGCCTGGACATTCAGGCCGTTGGCCGGCAGAACAATCTCTACAGGATTTCCTACGCGTCGAACGACCCGCGGCAGTCCTACGCAGTCGTGCAGTCCCTGCTGAACCAGTTCGTTGAGGGCTTTCTCGGTGATACCCGTATCGACACCGACGTGGCGCAGCGCTTCCTGGACCAGCAGATCCGCGAGTACGAACAGCGCCTGGAGGCCGCCGAGCAACGCCTCGCGGATTTCCGGCGTGCGAATGCCGGCCTGCTGCCGGGCGACCGGGGCGACTACTACCAACGGCTGCAGGGAGCGCAGGAACAGCTCAGGGAGACGGAGCTGGAGTTGCGCGAGGCGGTGAATCGGCGCGACGAGCTCCAGCGGCAACTGGCCAGCGGAAACCTGAACTCGGGTTCCTCGGTCTCGCTGACTCCCGACCTGGACACCCGCATCGAAAACATCCAGACGCGTCTCGATGATCTCTTGCTGCGCTTCACGGACCGCCATCCAGACGTCGCCACGCTCCGCCGTACGCTGGAGGACCTGGAGCAGCAGCGCAGCGACGCACTGGAGATGTTTGCCCAGGGCCTGCGCACCGATACCTCGGCCCTGGAGGAAAACCCGGTGTACCAGCAGATGCGCATGTCGCTGTCGCAGGTGCAGGTGGAGGTTTCCTCGCTGGAGGTCAGGGGGGCCGAGCACCGCAGCCGGATCGCCGAACTCCAACGGCTGGTGGATACGGTCCCGCAGATTGAGGCCGAGCTCAAGCGGCTGGACCGCGATTACAACGTGAACCAGCAGCAGTTCTCCGAGCTGCTGCAGCGGCGCGAGCGGGCGGCGATGTCCCAGAGCCTCGAGGCCGGCGGTGAACGGGTACAGTTCCGGGTGATCGAGCCGGCCCGGGTTCCGTTGTCCCCTTCAGGGCCGGACCGCTTGCGCCTGTCGACGGCCGTGCTGTTTCTCGGCCTGCTCGCCGGTGGTGGCGTCTCCTTCCTGCTCTCGCAACTGCGCCCGATGTTCGACGACCGCCGTGTGCTGAGTTCAGCCACCGGCTTCCCCGTGCTCGGCACGGTGGCGTTGTCGCGAAACGCGCCCCGGCGCTTTCGCGAGCGGCTCGAGATCGTCGCATTCTCGATGGTGGGCGGCGCCCTGCTCCTTGCCTTCGGTGTCGTGGTCGCGAGCGGCGGCATTGACCTTTCAATGATTGCCGAGGTGTTCCGATGAGCATCGACGACCCAGACCAGGCGAGCCTGATCGAGAAGGCCAACCGTCGCCTGCAGCAGCCCGCGCCGCGCGCGCCGGCCTCCGGGCCCGCCGGTTTCCAGCCCCGGGGCAGCCAGGCGGGTGCACCAGGCGCCGGCGATCAGGCGGCTGCGGAGCACAACGCCAAGGCCGTGCATATCGACGTCGGTCGCCTCCGCGCCCAAGGCTACCTTACGCCGGACGGCGAGCGCACCCGGGTGGCCGAGGAATTCCGCATCATCAAGCGCCCGCTGCTGGACAACGCGTTCGGAAAGTCGGCAGCACTGGTCGAACACGGCAACCTGATCATGGTCACCAGCGCGATCCCGGGCGAGGGCAAGACCTACACGGCCATGAACCTCGCGATGAGCATCGCGATGGAGATGGACAAGAGTGTGCTGCTGATCGACGCGGACGCCGGGCGGCCCAGCCTCCACGAACTCCTCGGTACACCGTTGGGGCCGGGCCTGATGGACCTGCTGATCGACGACTCCCTGGATGTCGGGGACGTGATGCTGCGCACGAACATCCCGAAGCTGCGGGTCATCCCGGTGGGCCAGCTCCATGCACACTCCACCGAGTTGCTGGCCAGCGACAGCATGGGGCACCTGGTGCGGGAGCTCGAGACGCGCTACAGCGACCGGGTGATCATCTTCGATTCCCCGCCCCTCCTCGCGACCAGCGACACCGTGGTGCTGTCCGGCCTGGCGGGGCAGGTTGTCTTCGTGGTGGAAGCCGGCCGCACGCGCCAGGGCCACGTGAAGGATGCGCTCGGCCTGCTCGACAGCACCAAGCCCGTGGGCCTGGTGCTGAACAAGGTCCGCAAGACGGCGGGATCGAGCTATTACGGGTACGGCTCCTATGGGTCCAGTTACTACGCAGGCAAGTCGTCGTGACAGCGCGCGATCCCGGACAGCGCCCGCGCAACGCGATGACGGTCGACGTGGAGGACTATTTCCAGGTCGCCGCGTTCGATGGGCACATCCTGCGCGAGCACTGGGATCAGATGCCCTGCCGCGTCGAAGCCAATGTCGACCGCATCCTCGCGCTGTTCGACGACCACGGGGTCAAGGGCACCTTCTTCGTGCTCGGCTGGATGGCGGAGCGCTACCCACAGATGCTGCGGCGGATCGTGGCGGGTGGCCACGAGGTGGCGAGCCACGGTTACGATCACGTCCGCATTGTCCACCAGGCTGCGAAGGTCTTCCGCGAGGAGGTACACCGGACCGGCGCGCTACTGGAGGACGCCACGGGCCATGCGGTACACGGTTATCGCGCGGCCACCTTCTCGATTGTCGAGGAAACCCGTTGGGCGTGGGACGAGCTGCTCGAGGCCGGCTACCGGTACAGCTCGAGCATCTATCCAGTGCACCATGACCTGTACGGCATGCCCCACGCCCCGCGTTTTCCATTCCGGCACCTTGGTGACGGCGGCCTGCTCGAGGTCCCGGTGACCACGATCAAGATTGGCAAGAGGAACATCCCCTGTGGTGGGGGCGGCTACTTTCGGCTGTTCCCCTACGCCCTGTCGCGCTGGGCCCTCAGGCGTGTGAACGAGCATGACGGCCAGTCCGCGGTGTTCTACTTTCACCCCTGGGAAATCGACCCGGACCAGCCCCCGCAGAGCGGCATCGGCCTGAAAACCCGGGTGCGGCATTACCTGAACCTTTCCCGCATGGAAGGGCGCCTGATCCGGCTGTGTCAGGACTTCGACTGGGGCCGGATGGACGACGTCTTTCTCGAATCGCGGAGCGACGCGCCTTGAACCAGGCGCTGGACCCGGTCGCCGCGACGGCCGACCCGCCCCTGCGAACCTGGATCTGGGCGGGCGCCCTGTGGTTCGCCCTCGTCGCGCTGATGATCGCGGCCAACCCCGGCACCGCTGGATTCGCCTTCCGCACCTGGCAGATCGATTCCTACAGCCACGCCTGGCTGGTGGTGGCCATCGCCGTCTGGCTGGTCTGGCGGTTGCGCCGGCCACTGCTCGCGCTGGAGCCGAGCCCGAGCCTGCTCGGCGTCGCCGCGCTCGCGCTGATCGCCGTCGTCTGGTGGCTGGGCTACGCGCTGGAGATCCGCAC
>JAWLGG010000307.1:0-4468 GCA_041685155.1 Chromatocurvus sp. | reverse complement strand
GGTCCAGGACCAGGTCCCGGCCCTGGTCCCGGACCTGACCCCAACCGGGCCACGCGCCGCTCGATCGCCTGCCTGAGCACCTCTTCGCTGGTGCAAAGGACAGTAACACTCTGCTTCGCGCGGGTCACCGCGGTATATACCAGTTCCCGGGTGAGCACCGGCGACAGGCTGTCCGGCATGACCAGCGCCGCGTGCACAAACTCCGAACCCTGCGACTTGTGTACCGTCATCGCGTACACCGTTTCAATCCGCTGCAGCCGGCTGGGCAGCACCCAGCGAATGCCGCCGTCGCCCGCGGCGAAGGCCACGCGCAGCGTGACGCCGCGCCCGGCCCGGCCGAACTCCACCGGTACACGCAGGGCGATGCCGATATCGCCATTCATCAGTCCCAGGCCGTAGTCGTTGCCTGTCACCAGTACCGGGCGACCCTCATACCAGTGGCTTTCGGCGTCGGGCCTGGCGATCAGTCCCTCACGGGCAAGGGCGGATTCTATGTGTTTGTTGAGTGCCTCGACGCCGTAGCGACCGCTGCGCAGCGGCGTCAGCAGCTGAAACCCGGCGTGAACCGCGAGGATGCCGGCGGCCCAGTCGGCCCAGGCCTCGCGCCCGTCAGCCGTGGCAGGGCGCGCGGCGTCGCGGATCGCTTTCAGGTAATAGCTGTAGCCCCGGGCGCCGTCGCATTCCCATCCGTGCAGGGCCAGCGCCGCCACGCCCCGGAGGCTCGCTGCGCCGCGTGACAGCTGGCGCACCTCGGCGAACGCGGTGTCATCTGCCAGCACCCGCTCTGCCGCGCGGCTGTCCCCGGCATTGATCGCCCGGGCGAGCTGGCCGATGCCGCTGTCCGTTGCAAAGCGGAAGGAGTGTCGCAGCATGGCCACGGCCTGATCGCTGGGCCGGCCTCCGTCGTCCTGCAGTGACAGTGGAAGATCGTGACCCGTGGCGGACTCCAGCCAGCGGGCTACGTCGGGGCGATAATGTGCCTGCTCTGCCCGCGCGCACAGACTGCCGAGCACCGCGCCAGCCTCCACCGAGGCCAGCTGGTCCTTGTCGCCCAGCACGACCAGCCGGGCCTGCGGCGACAGGGCGTCGAGCAGCGCAGACATCAGCTCGATGTCCACCATCGACGCCTCATCCACCACGACCTTGTCCAGGGGCAGGGGATTGAAGCGGTGATAGCGAAAGCGCCGGGTGTCCGGTCGCGCGCCCAGCAGGCGATGCAGGGTCGTGACCTCGGCGGGGATGACGCCGAGTACCCGGTCTGCCTGCGGCAGGTCAAGATCGGCCAGCTGACCGATCTGCGCGCGGATCGACGCGTTGAGGCGCGCCGCCGCCTTGCCGGTGGGCGCCGCCAGCCGGATACGCAGGGGTGCCGTGCCAGCCTGCATGGCAAGCACCTGCAGCAGCGCCAGCAGCCGGACGACGGTGGTGGTCTTGCCGGTCCCCGGCCCCCCGGTGATCACGGCGAAGGGGGAACGGGCGCCCAGCGCACAGGCGAGCTTCTGCCAGCGCGCTGCCTGCGCATCACGATGACCGGGGGGAAACAGCTGGTCGAGCGCGCCGCGCAGTGCCTCCAGGTCGACATCCACCGGCGTATCAAGACGCGCCGAGATCGCCTGTTCGACCCGTACCTCATTGCGCCAGTACCGCCGCAGGTACAGCCGCCCGTGATCGAGGACCAGGGGCTCGCTGCCATATCCCTCGCCGACCGCACGCCAGTCCCGCAGCCGCGACTCCCAGCCCGCTCCCATCTGTGACAGCAGCGTTTCGGGCAGTATGGGCGGCGTCCCGTCCTCCGCCAGCGGGTCGATCGCCACCGCAATCAATTCCCGGGGCTCCTCTCGCGCCTGCTGAAGATCCAGTAGAAGATGCCCCTGTCCCGCCTGGTGGCTGGCCATCACCGCTGCCAGCAGGCAGGCGGTATCCGCATCGGGTGACAGCAGGGCCAGACGGTGCGCCAGGGCGGCATCCAGGTCGCGGATCCAGCCCTGCCGGGCCCAGGCGAACGCCAGAGCCAGAAATGCGCCAGGATCGGCGAGTACCTGCCCCGAAGCGGCCTGTGTCGCCCGCACCGCGCTCATGCCGGGCTCTCCTGCGCCGGGCCTGCCGGCCCCGCGCCGGCGAAGCAGTCATCCAGCGCCTCGATGAAGGACAGCGGCGGCTTCAGCCGGATCACGCCCCGGGACGGCGCGCCGATGCCGCGCAGGAACACGAGCATGGCGCCGCCCACGTCGCGCTCGTAGTCATAGGCACTGCCGAGGGTGTGACGCAGGTGGCGATGCAGGGCCACCAGGTAGATGGCCAGCTGCAGGTCGTAGCGTTTCTCCAGCAGTGCGTGCTGCATGGCCTCCTCCGTATAGGCACTGTCATCAGGGCCCAGCCAGTTGGATTTCCAGTCGATCACGTAATAGCACCCCTCGTGCTCAGCCAGCAGGTCGATAAAACCCTTCATCAGGCCATTGAGGCCCTGTTGCCCGAGGCCAGGTCGCGGCGCGCCCGGGAACAGGCCCGCCCGGAGCAGCCTGTCGATCGCCGGCGTCGCCGCATTCGTCGTTGCAAACCAGAAGTCCGGCTCGGCGCGATACCGCGGCAGCGCAGCCAGTACAGGCCCGTCCTCTCCCGGCCCAGCCTCCTTCGGCGCCAGTGGGGTCTGCAGCCAGGCGGCAATACCCGAGAGCAATGTGTTCACGTGGCCGTCCCAGCCGCGCCGGCGGCAGCGCTCCGCCATCTGCGCAAGCAGGGCCGTGTCATGCACCGCATGATCAAAGCCGGCATTGGCCAGGTCCTCCAGTACGCCGTGCAGGAAGGTTCCGGGCTCGGGACCGCGGGGAAAGGCGTGCAGCGTGCCCGGCGCCGGCCGCTGGGGGTCCTCCTGCGTGAGTGGCGCGGGTTGCGGCGCGCGCTCCTCGTCGCGGACCTCGGCGCCTGCCGTCTCCGGCGCCTCGTCGGCGGACAGGTGGCGCAGCGCCGAATAGCTGGCGACCCACCAGCGAAGGAAAGCAGGATGCGCAGGCAGCCGCGCGGCCTTGCCGGCGGCCGGCGTCGCGCTATCCCGGTAGCCAAGGGGGGCATCGCTGCCGTCGGCCTCCTCCAGCGCCAGCGCCGGGCAGGCTTCTGCGAGGTCCTGCCATCGGCTGCGCAGGCTCTGCAGGTCGGGTAACTTCTCGCCACCGGCCAGCAGGTATCCCGGCGCCGACCTGTGCAACGCGGCACTTTTCGCATTGCCCGGCGCCAGAGCCGCCAGTCCGAGAAAGGTGGCATGCCGGGCGCGGGTCAGCGCCACGTACAGCAGGCGGACATCCTCCGACAGTCGCTCATCATCGGCCCTCTCGAAGCTGGTCGCAGCGCTTTTCCTCGACCCCAGTTCCAGCACCGGCCGGCGCCCCTCGTGGTAGAGCGGAGCGCCCTGGGTCGAATCGACCTCCCTGAAGCTGCAGATGAAGGGCAGCAGCGCCAGCGGATACTCCAGCCCCTTGGACTTGAAGATGGTGACCACCTGAATCAGGTCAGCGTCGCTCTCCAGGCGCAGCACCTGCTCGTCGCTCCCGGGCTCGGCAATATGTTCGGCCAGGAGGCGGATGAGGGCGTGATCACCATCCACCCCGTCACTGGCCTGCTGCGCCCACTCCGCCAGGTGCAGCAGATTGGTCAGGGAACGCTCACCCTGGGCCCGCCCCAGCAGCTGCCCAGGCACAGCGAAATCGTGCAGGAGCTGATACACGGCCGGCAGAATGCCGCGACGCTGCCAGTGCTGTCGGTAGCGTATGAACCGTTCCTGGGTGTCCTCCCAGGCCATCTCGTCCGCCTGCAGGCCATCCAGCCAGGCGAGCGAGCGCCCCAGCGTACCGGTCGCCAACGCCGTTCGCAGGGCAGAGACATCGCCGGGGTTGGCCATGGCCCTGAGCCAGTGCAGCATGTCACGGGCCTCGGGCGACGCGAACACGCTGTCCTTGTCGGACAGATAGACGCTGGCGAGGCCGCGGGCGGCGAGAGCGTCGCGTATCGCACGGGCCTCGGTGCGGTTGCGCACAAGAATCGCGATGTCCCGCGCGCGCAGGGGAACCATGGCGCTCTCCCCCGGTACCCGGAAACCCGCCTGTCCCGCCTGCGCCTGGTTGAGCCATCCGGCAATTCGATTGGCGCAGTGGTGGGCGGCGTCGCGGCGATAGGCTGCGGTTCCGATACAGCCACGCTCCCTGTCGCCGGCAAACAGCCAGCCGGTCAGCGCGGGAGCCGGCCCGCCATCGAGCAGCAGTTGCTCCCTGCGGCCGTTGGCACTGACGGCGTGAAACGGCAGCGGGTTGGCCGCCGGTTCACCGGGATCGGCAAAGCGGAAGGCCGCCCGCGGGTGGCTTTCCGCCCCCGCGAACAGGTGATTGACCGCGGCGACCGCCGCCGCGCTGGAGCGGAAGTTGATGCCGAGCGTGTGATGGCGACCCTGCGTCGCGGCGCGCGCCGCCAGATAGGTGTG
>JAWLGG010000306.1:0-4470 GCA_041685155.1 Chromatocurvus sp. | reverse complement strand
CGCCAATGAACAGTTACTGCAATATGGATATCATTACCGTGATCGACATGTTCACCGGCATGCAGTTCGGGTCCTGCCCGTTGGGAAAATTCGAGGAAGTCATGGAAGTGCCGACCAGTGATTAACCCGTTTGCACGCTGGATCAGGGCGGGCGGGCACCGCGTGACAGCAGCGTCGGCCCCCGCGCGACCCTTAACAGCGGCCACACAGACACTTTTTACCGGCGCCCTGTTATGCTGGACCGGCACTGCGGCACTGGCCACCGAGACCGCAATTCAGGCCTGCGCCGCCATTGTCGACAGCACCACGCGCCTGGCCTGTTTTGACGCGCTGGCAGCAACAGTCAACGTCGACGAGGCCGACGACGGTGTGGATATTACCTTCCTCGGGACCGACGGCGACGCGACAGACACAGGCGATACCGGGGGCAGCGGTCGCCGCAGGCGCAATGAGACAGCGGCCACCCGCGCGCAGCCGGGCCTGGCGCGCCAGCGAATGAACGTGCAGTCAGCCATCGCCGACCTGCCCTGGGCGGTACTGCCCTATCACCGCAATTACCTGCTCCCGGTGACCTGGAACAATAGCCTCAACCACGAGCCCTGGCAGAATCTGTTCCCGGGAGAAGGGCTGCAGCAGGAAGAGGCCAAGTTCCAGATCAGCTTCAAGGCACTGGCGGTGCGCGATATCCTGGGTGAAGGGACCAACCTGTGGGCCGCCTACACACAGGAAAGCTGGTGGCAGGTCTACAACAGCGATCTGTCGTCGCCGTTCCGGGAAACCAACTACCAGCCAGAGCTCATGTTCACTGTAGACAATGACAAGAGCGTCTTCGGCTTCACCAACACACAACTCGGACTCAGCTTCAACCACCAGTCCAATGGCCGCAGCCAGATCCTGTCGCGCAGCTGGAACCGGGTTATCGCCAGTGCCGACTTCGAACGCGGCGCAGCGCTTGTGCGGCTGCGGGCATGGTATCGCGTGCCCGAAAGCCGCGAGAAAGACGACAATCCGTCCATCTGGAACTACATGGGTTACGGCGATATCACGGTCGCCTGGCGCAACGATCAGCACGAGTTTTCCGCACTGGCACGCCACAACCTGCGCGGCGGCGATAACAGCAAAGGCGCCATACAGCTGGACTGGAGTTTCCCCATCAGTCGCCGTTTCCGCGGCTACGTGCAGTACTTCAATGGCTATGGCGAGAGCCTGATCGACTACGACGCCCGCTCACACCGGCTGGGAATCGGGATTACCCTGACCGACCTGCTCTGACTTGCACCCCCGGAACGTAGCGGCGATCATAGTGCCTTTCAACCCCACCCCGGTCGCCCGTTGAGCGGAGACGCACAGGCTTGAATGTCCAGACTATCGACTATCGCTCTGCCACTGCCGGCGGGCAGCTGGTGCAGTCGCTGCGCGACACGGGCTTCGCTGTTCTCAGCCACCACCCGCTGCCAGATGATCTGCTGAA
This sequence comes from Chromatocurvus sp., assembly GCA_041685155.1. Taxonomy (GTDB): domain Bacteria; phylum Pseudomonadota; class Gammaproteobacteria; order Pseudomonadales; family Halieaceae; genus Chromatocurvus. The sequence goes on along the minus strand of JAWLGG010000306.1, from coordinate 2,999 downwards.
GCGCCTGTACCGACAGTGGTCGGCATTTTTTTGCAGCGAGGACAAGCATCGCTATCTGATGCGCCCCACCCGGCACTCGGACAACAGCGTCGGCTTTGTTCCGGCGGATGTGTCGGAAACCGCGGTCGGACACCCGGTGCGGGACCTCAAGGAGTTTTATCACGTATTCCCGGAAGAGCTGCTGCCGCCCGCCCTGGCGCCGGACACCCTCGACTACCTGGACCGCGCCTTCGCGCTTGGCGTGGAGATGCTCGACTGGCTGCAGGCGAACGCCCCGACCGCGGTGCTGGCGGCACTCCCCGACCGGCTCAGCTCGCTGCTGTCGAAGGAGGTCAGCCTGCTGCGCGTGCTGCACTATCCACCTCTCGCCGGTCCCGAAACGAGCGGAGCGGTGCGCGCCGCCGCCCACGAGGATATCAACCTGCTGACCCTGCTCCCGGTGGCCGAACAGCCCGGGCTACAGGTACGCGATCGCCAGGGACGCTGGCTCGACATCACTGGCAACCGGGGTGAGCTGATCATCAATGCCGGCGATATGCTGTGCGAGGCCACCGGTGGCTACTTCCCCTCCACCACCCATCGCGTGGTGAATCCGTCCGCCGCTGCCGATAACATCTCGCGCTATGCCATTCCCTATTTCATGGCGCCGCGGCTGGATACGGTACTGTCTGATCGCTACACGGCGGGCAGCTACCTGAGCGAGCGCCTGCAGGCACTGAACCGCCAGTAAGGTTCCCAGGGGCGTCGCGGAAACGCGTTACCGGCCGCCGCCTTTCCCGGCCCGGGCCAGCGTGTCCAGATACAGCTGCCGCACGGCGCCGGCATCGACATCCGCGCAGATCTGTATGGGCGGCGCTTCACGCCAGGCGTCCGACACGTAGTCCGCACCGGGTTCCCCGGCCACCGTCTGACCGATAGCGATGCCCCCGGTTGCAACGCGCACAACCCGCGACTGTGTGCGGTACAGGGATGGCACCAGCAGACAGGCCACGGCACTCGAGTCGTGTATCGGACAGTCCCGGCAACCGCCGCTTTGCTGATAAAAATCGAAATAGAGGCGCGTGGTCTGATATATGAATTCGCCGGCATCGCCGGCGCGCTCGCGCAGCCGGTGAATAAACGACTCGTCCATGCGTGTCTTCTCGCTGACATCAAGCCCCACCAGCGTCAGCGGCATGCCACTGACAAACACCGCATCCGCGGCCGCCGGGTCGCCCGCGATATTCGCCTCGGCTACCGGCGACACATTACCGCCCTGGCCGGCGACGCCGAACACCCCGCCCATCACCACGATCTCCCGAATCAGCTGCGGCAGCGTGGGACACAGTGCCAGTGCGGCGGCGATGTTGGTCAGTCGACCGACCGCCACGATCGACAGTTCACCGGGATGGGCCCTGGCCAGCGCGACAATCGCTTCGGCCGCGGGCAGCGGGTCCTCGCGCAAACGGGGTTCATCAAACGTCATATCACCCAGCCCGTTACGACCGTGCACAAAGTCCGGATAGCCCTCGCCCAGGGCCGGGCCGGATGCCGTGGCGGCGCCGCGGTGCACGGGCGCTGCAATACCGAAGCGTTCCTTCACATGCAGCGCATTGCGGGTTGTGTCATCGATACTGGCGTTGCCCGCCACGCTGGTGATGGCCGCCAGCTCCACATCGGGGCTGTAGTGCAGGAACAGCAGGGCCATGGCGTCGTCGATGCCGATGTCGGTATCGAAAATCACGCGCTTGCGCGCTGGCGTGTTCATGTTCGCGAGACTCCGCTGTCCGGTGGCAGGGTGCGCAGGTCGCAGACCACGGCCGTGTGATCGAGATACACGAGATCGCTCACCGGCGATGTCTTCGGGGTGCGCCCGGCATACCAGCAATCCCCCGCCATGCCGGCGGCGAGAACGTGATCAATGTTGAGGAATGACAGAAAAGTCGGGCGCACCAACAGGCCGATATCCGTCATGAAGCGGTAACGCCCCGGGGGCCGTGCATGCTCTCGCAGCGCCCTCGCGGCGGGGTCCAGCCAGGTCACCCGGCCGGGATCGGTGTTGAAATCCCCCAGCACCACGCCGAATCCGGGTGCGGCACCACCCTCGGCAAAAATCGCCTCGACCTGCCCCAGCCGGCAGCGGGTGTCCGCCCGCGTCAGCCCCGAGGTACCGTGCACATGGACAACCCGCAGCACGCCTCCCTGCACCAGCCGCACCGTGGCCGCCGCCACCCGGTTACCGGCACCGCAGGGGGCATCGTCCAGGCCTTCCAGGCCACGCGGGCAGAATGCGTCTTCACAGCCCGCAATATGACCAAGCCGCCGGTGGACGGCCAGGCACTTGTCCGGCTTGCCCGGGTGACAGGCCACCTGGTAAGCCTCGCCCAGAATGCGCTGCACCACCGTGGGATCACCCGGCTGCCACGTCTCGCACACGAATCCCTTGCGCGCGGATAGCGGAATATCGGCGCAGTGGTCGCTGTGGAAAACTTCCTGCAGACCAACGATATCGGCATCGACATCATCCAGAAAAGCCCGCACATCACGCATGACCGCCGGCCAGGCCAGGCCATTGCCGTACCAGCGATCCGCCACTTTCGCCTGCGCGGGTCCAAAACCCGCATTGTCGTTACGCAGCCTGTCTACCGATTTACCGGAGCCCGCGTTCAGCGTTACGACCCGCAGCGCATCGAGGCGCGGGCTTCCCGCTGGCGCCGACACCCCGGACGGCATCGACTGACAGGCGATAAGCAATAGTGGCAGCAGCGAGAGCAGGCCCGTTGACAGCGAAAGACGTGACGCCGGCACCATCAGCCAATGGCCCTCTGGGTTTCTGCGTCAGCGGCAGGCCGCCAGCCGGGTGGACCGAAAACACAGGCACAGCGCTCGCGCCAGTCGCCGGCGCCACGCAAATCCCGGGCAATGGCGCGGTACTCGTGGCTCAGCACCGTCCACGGATTGTCCGAGTTGAGGTTGCGGGTCAGGCCGTAGCGCACCGGATCGTCATCGCGCTCCGCGCT
>JAWLGG010000305.1:0-4470 GCA_041685155.1 Chromatocurvus sp. | reverse complement strand
GGGCTGTTCTCTGCCCGCGCCCGCTCGGTATCGCCCGGGGCCGCCAGGTACACCAGGGTGAAACGGCCTTTTTCGCTCTCATAGCGGTTCACCTCAACCAGCCCCAGCTTGTTGCAGTAGAAGTCCAGGCTCTCGTCGAGATTGCTGGCGCGGACCATCGTATGCAGGTATCTCATGCTCTCTCCATTGCGCGGTAGACGCATCAACGGTAGGCGTCGTCCGGGTTATGCGCAAGTACCCGCTGACGCGGAGTTTGACAGCGGAGGCACAGCGCCTACTCTTGGAGCTGCCTCGCGTCTGCCGCAGCCGGCTCGAGCGGCCCGCACCGCAGGACGGGCCTTCACAACAGGAGCGCTTCGTTTGGAACAGGTCATGACCGCGACCGACAGCAACCCGTGGCTGTCACTTCTCGTGCAGCAGCAGAGCCTGGCGCTCTTGCTGGCGACCTTTGGCGGCATGCTCCTGTTCATGATGGTCGAGCGCCCGCGTCCGGGCCAGGAGAGCGCGCCGCTGCCGGTTGCGCACTGGCTGACCAACTGGTTCCTGGCCGCGCTCAACTACTTCGCGGGCCTGTGGCTGGTGCTGCAGCTCGGCAGCATGCCCTGGGCGCGATCACTGCAGCCGGATACCGGTCTGTTCGATGTCCTGCATCCCGCACTTGCCCTGCCGCTGCTGCTGCTTCTGGTGGAGGGCGTGGCCTACGGCCTGCACCGCCTGTATCACAGCGTGCCGTTCCTGTGGCGCATCCATGCCGTGCACCACATGGACCGCGAGCTCGATGTCACGACCTCGCACCGTCACCACACGCTGGAAGTCCTGCTCAACACTCTCGTGCTGCTGCCGATGTTTCTCCTCCTCGGCGTACCGGCGGTCATACTCGTGCTGCTGTCGCTGTTCCGCGTGTTCGTGGTGCTGCTCAACCACAGCAGCATTTACCTGCCGCGGGGGGCGGACCGCGTGCTCGGCTGGTTTATTGCAACGCCAAGGTTCCACCACGTGCATCACCTGAGTGAGCAGCAGTACACCAACAGCAACTACGGCACGGTTGTCCCCTGGTTCGACTATCTGTTCGGCACCGCGAGGTGCCTGTCGGAGGAAGAGCAGGCGCGCAGCGCCATCGGCCTGGAGTATCTGCGCAGGCCGGAGGATGCGCGCATCGATCGGGTGCTGCTACTGCCGCTGATCTGGCGGCGTTCGGTGGCGGGTGCCCGACCCGTTCCGGATCAGCCCGCTGCGCCCCAGAGCAGTCGGTCCACGTAGCTCCGCACTGCCTCGTGGCCCGGCGTGCCCGCCGTGGTGAAGGCGAAGGCGGTCTGGAAGGCGTCCGCATCGCGCTGAGAATGCAGCGCCCGGGCATACAGGTCGCTGGACTCGTCGGCGGTGAGATCGGGGTTCACCGTGAAGCTGATTTCACTGAGTGAGGGCAGGTCGAGCGGCAGGCGCGTGAGCATGCCATCGTAACCGAGGTTCATGATGCTGCCGCGGTGCGGCTGGTCGATTACCTGCTTGTCGTGAACGCGGTAGAAACGCAACGGCAGCTGCACCGATACCCGCGGCGAACTGCGCATCTCCACCCGCGGCACGATGGTCCTCTCGGGCACGGTGACAGCGGTCATTTCATACAGGTTTACCGGCCCGCGACGACCCTTGACGCGCAGCTGGCGGATGGCGCCCGTCTCGATGCAGCCGCGGGCCGCACGGTAGCTGCTCTCGCTCAGGAGCACCTGACCGCGCAGGCTGAAGGATTCCACCCGCGTGGCGAAGTTGACCTCGTCGCCGATGGCGGTGTACTCGCTGTGCTGTTCCGGGCCAAAGCTGCCGACCATCACTTCGCCGGTGTTGATGCCGATGCCGGCATGGATTTCCGGGATCCCCCGGGCGATATTGCCGGCATTCAGGTCGAGCATCGCCTGCTGCATGCGCGCGGCGCAGGCCAGCGCCCGCTGCAGGTGGTCATCCTGTGCCTGTGGCGCGCCGAACAGCGCCATGACCCCGTCCCCCAGGAACTTGTCGACGAAGCCACCGTGCTCGTGAACCAGCTGTGTCATGCGCTCGAAGAAGGGCTTGAGCACCGCCAGCAGCACCGCGGGTTCGCAGGTATCGGCGAGGACGGAGAATCCCCGGAGATCGATCATCAGTACCGTGATGACCCGTGATTCGGGCGTCGCGACCGGCGGTGCCGGATCCAGCAGGTCGTAGGCGAGCTGGGTGAGCGTGGCGCGCTCACGTGTGGCGACAGGCTTGCCGATGCGACTGGCAATCCCGGCCATGAAGGCCTCGACGCGCGGGGTGTACTCGGCGTTGTCCATTCCGGTGGCTACCATCCCTGGCTGAGCCCCGGCGGTTGCCGCGGCCAGATGTGCAAACAATATCGTAGCGGCACACCCCCTCCGGTACAATGCCGGGTTTGCACTGGAGTTGTTTTTTCATGTGGTTCAAGAACCTTCGCGCCTACCGCCTGACGCAACCTTTCACCCTGACCGCAAACCGCCTCGATGAACAGCTGGCTGCGCACGCTTTCGCGCCCTGCACGCCGTCGCAGGCCCTGTCGATGGGCTGGACCGCACCCCTCGGTGACGATGGTGCACCGCTTGTGCACAGCGCCAGTGGGCGCTTGCTCCTGCGCCTGCGTCGGGAAGAGAAGCTGCTGCCATCCACCGTGGTGCGGGAGCACCTCGAGGAACGTATCGACGCGATCGAAGCCGCGCAGGGCCGCAAGGTCTATCGCAAGGAGCGTCTGACCCTCAAGGACGAAATCGTCCAGGACTGCCTGCCCCGGGCATTTTCGCGCACGACCTACCTGCACGCCTATATCGATCCCGCCGCCGGCTGGGTGATGGTGGATGCGGCCAGCGCGGCGCGTGCCGAAGAGCTGCTCAACCTGCTGCGCGAGTCAATCGGCACCTTCCCGGTGCTGCTGCCGCAGGTGAACGACGCACCGCTTTCCACCATGACCCACTGGCTGGTGCACAATAACCTGCCCGAGGCCTTCAGCGCCGCGGGCGAGTGCGAGCTGCGCGAACCCGGCGAGGATGGTGGCGTCGTGCGGGTGCGCGGCGTCGACCTGTTCAGTGAGGAAGTCGAAAGCCACCTGCAGGCCGGTCGCCAGGTGGCCAGAATTGCGCTGGAGTGGGACGAGCGGGTGTCCTTTGTCCTGGCGGAGGACCTGTGCCTGCGCCGCCTGCGTTTTGCCGATGAGCTCATAAAGGAGAACGACGACCTGCCCGATGACGACGCACTCGCGCGCCTGGACGCTGACTTCGTGCTCATGTCCGAGGCGGTTGGCGAGCTGTATGCCGAGGTCATGCGCCTTTTCGGCGGGGTTGCCGAAGGATGACAGCGACCGGGATCCATGCGTCCGGATACTGACGACTACCGGCGGCTGTTTCTCGGTGACGTTCCGCTGATGGACACGCGGGCGCCCACCGAGTTCTCGAGGGGCGCCTTTCCCGCCGCTGTCAGCCTGCCGCTGATGACGGATGATGAGCGCGCCCGGGTCGGTACCTGCTACAAGCACAGAGGGCACGACGCCGCCATCGAGCTCGGGCACGCGCTGGTGCACGGCAGCGTGAAGGCGGAGCGCCTGGCGGCCTGGGTGGCCTTCGCGCGGGCGAATCCCGCGGGCTATCTGTACTGTTTTCGCGGCGGCCTGCGCTCGCAGATCGTCCAGCAGTGGCTGACCGAAGCGGGCGTTCACTATCCCCGCATCACTGGCGGCTACAAGGCCATGCGCCAGTACCTGCTCACTGAGCTGGGGGGCTGTATCGCCAGCGCCCGCTTTGTGCTGGTGTCGGGGCGGACCGGCAGCGGCAAGACCCGGGTGATACAGGCGCTGCCGCGGGCGGTGGATCTCGAGGGCCTGGCCAATCACCGCGGCTCGACCTTCGGCGCGCTGCTGTCGCCCCAGCCCAGCCAGATCGACTTCGAGAACCGCCTGGCCGTCGCGCTGATGAAGCAGCTGGACGGTCCTGACAATAGCGTTGTCCTCGAGGATGAAGGCGGGCTGATCGGGCGCCTGGCGCTGCCGAAGTCCCTGCGCGAGCGCATGCAGGACGCCCCGATCATGGAGCTGGACGTACCCTTCGAGGAGCGGGTGAGCGTCGTGCTGGAGGACTATGTGGTGGACCTCGGCCAGCGCTATCGCGAGGCATACGGTGCTGCGGGACCGCAGCGGCATCGGCAGCGCCTGCAGGCGGACCTGGCGCGCACGCAGAAGCGGCTCGGCGGCGCGCGCTACCAGGCGGTGAGTTCACTGATGGACGCCGCGTTCGATGCCCAGGGAGTGAGCGGCGAACTGGCGGGTCATCGTGAGTGGATTACCCTCCTGCTGCGCGACTACTACGACCCCATGTACGACTACCAGATGCGCCAGCGTCGGGGCCAGCGCATTCTGGTGGGCGATCGTGAGCAGGTCATTCTCGCGCTGCGCGCCTCCCGGGGTCAGGTCCGGGACCTGGTCCCGGACCTGAC
>JAWLGG010000304.1:0-4477 GCA_041685155.1 Chromatocurvus sp. | reverse complement strand
GGCGGGTTGTGGAAGCCGACCGTTTTATCCGCCAGGGCCACTGGACGCCCGACAACGCCTGGTCACCGGATTTTTTTGTAGGCAAGGACATCGCCGGCGCTACCCTGGGTATTGTCGGCCTGGGCGCCATCGGCCGTGCCGTGGCGCGCCGCGCGGACGGTTTCGGCATGCAGGTACTGGGCTGGAACCGCACGCCGCGGGACGTACCCGGTGTGGAGCTGGTGACGCTGGAAACCCTGCTGACGCGCAGCGATTTCGTCGTGATAACTGTCGCACTAAGCGACGATACGCGCAACCTTGTCAATGCGGAGCGCATCGCACTGATGAAAAACGATGCGGTGCTGGTGAACACCGCCCGTGGTGGCATTGTGGATGAGCACGCCCTCGCCGCCGCGCTGTCCGCCGGTCGCCTGCTGGCCGCCGGCATTGACGTCTTCGATCGCGAGCCGGTGCCCGAGGACAACCCCCTGCTGTCGCTGCCCAACGTGGTGCTGACGCCGCACATCGGCAGCGCGACGGCGGCTACTCGCCGGCGCATGGCCGACATGGCGGTGGACAACGCGCTGGCGGCCCTTGCGGGTGAGCGCATGCTGCACTGCGCCAACGCGGTGGTCTACGACTGAGCCGCCCGGGGCGCCGTCACCGCGGCGGCGCCTTTCAGCGCAGATCGCGGATCAGTAGCTCTATCAGCCGGCGGCGCCGCGCGGCGCGCTCCTGCTCCAGGTCGGCGTCGGCTTCGAAGGCGTCTATCAGGGCCGGCAGGTCCGGTTCGTGGCGCGCGGCGATGCGCTCCACCACATCCAGCCGGTCGCGTACTACCGACAGCTCCATTGCCAGGCGCATGATCGCCGCGACCAGGCCATCCGCCGGAATGTCCTTGAGGAAGGTGGGCCGTTCGGCGGCACTTTGCGCCAGGAGCGCGTCGATATCCGGCAGATCCGCTCCCTTGTCGCTCATCGATAGCCCCCGAAAATGAAATAGGGACGGCCGCCACCGGGGGCGCGGTAGTCACTGAATACCCGGTCTGCGGGGAACCCTGCCGCCGTCAGCGCGCTGCGCACATCGGTATCGACAAAGCCTACCCAGAAGGGCTCGCCGTTGTGTTGTTCCTGCCAGGCATGCGTGACCTTCTGCGGCGTGGTCAGGCGTTCGGGCTGGTAGGGCACATCCACATTGAAGAACAGGCCACCCGGTGCAAGCAGTCGCTGCGCCTCCTGCAGAATGCCCGGAAGAACGTCGTGCCAGGTTTCGTGGAAGAGAATCTGCGAGACGATCAGGTCGAAGCTGCCGGATTCAAGCCCCGTGTCACGCGCATCGGCCTGGCGGAAATGCACGGGAATTCCCATGTCTTCCGCCCACAGGTGCCCGGCGCGCACGAAAGATCCGGACAGGTCGACGCCGTGTACCTCCGCCTCAGGGAAGGCCTGCTTGAGGCCTATCGCCATGTGGCCGACACCGCAGCCGAGGTCGAGAATGCGCTGCGGTGCGAGATCGGCGTCGAAGTCGCGCAGCATGGCCGCGAACTGCAGGCCCGACTCCGTGCTGCCGCTGTCGGTCGTGCGGAAGCCCTTGGCGCCCCGGTAGATCTCCACCGTCGCCATGTACCAGAGGGCAGCGGTGAGGTCGGCGCTGTCGTCCCCGAGGAAATAGCCACCGGGCTGGCGGTGGATGTCTACCGAGCCGATGGGCTCGGGTTTCGCCAACCCCGGATTCAGGGACAGGCTGCCCAGGCGCTCGCCGCCGGCCTCGATCTGTGCGGCGCGTGTCTCGAACTGCGGCCGCAGTCGAGCGACCGCCTCGGCGCAGGATTCCCAGAGTCGATCCTGCGAGGTATAGGTCAGTGAGCCCCAGAGCTGGAACAGGGAATCGGGCTCGAACAGGCTGCGCGCTGCCTCGCGCTCATCCGGCACCGCGCCCCCTGCCGCGAGGTGCCGTGGCAGGAGCTCTTGCTCGTAGCGTTCGGTGAGGGCGGGCTCCAGCGTCTGGTTGATGGTTGCCTTGAGCGCGCCGACAAAGGCCTGCCGGGCGCGCTCCTCCTGGTTTGGTCGGTACAGCTTGTGAAACGCGGTCATGCCGTGGGGACTCCCTTTGCCATTCATGCCCTAGAAATTATAACGGACCCGGAAGTTCACCCAGCGCGGCAGCACGGGGTAGCCGGTGCCTGCCAGGCTCGACGTGAAGAAGTACTCATTCGAGCAGTTCTGGCACTCCAGGGTGGCCGTCCACTGTTCGCTGGGTGCTGCGTAGGTTGCGCCGATGTTGACCATGGTGGTGTCACCGGTTTCCGAGAAATCCGCGGTGACCGGCGTATCGCTGCCAACCGGGACGCCGGTCACCGTGCCCAGGTCGTTGTAGGTGGAGGACCAGTAGCTGCTCTGGTAGCTGAGGGCCCCGTTGAAGACCAGCTCGCCGGCCCCGACGGGAACTGAATAGCTGACGCCGGCGTTGACCTGCTGCTCCGGGAAGCGCACCGGGTCGTCGTCCTCGGTGGTGCAGTTCAGCGGCTCCGGTGTGGCCGAGCAGGGCACGCCACCGGCACCGAGCAGCGGGGGAATGTTCTTGTACTCGCCGCCGTCGGACACGGAGCCGTTGATGAAGAACTCCAGGTTGGCGAGCGGCGCGTAGGCAATCTCGAACTCGAGGCCCATGGCCTCGAGATCCGCGGCGTTCTGGGTCAGGAATTCGATCCCGGTGGGGGATTCGAAGCCCGACAGGACCTGCAGGTCCTCCACCTCCAGGAAGTAGCCGGTCAGGTTGAGACGCAGGTTGCCGTCGAGCCACTCGGACTTCATGCCCACTTCGTAGGACCAGGCCTCCTCCGGGCCGAAGTCGCTGTTGAGCGGGGCGGAGTTGGCGCGCGCGTTCCAGCCACCGGACTTGAAGCCGTTGGTGGCTGAGGCGAAGAACAGGAGGTCGTCATTCATCGTGTAGGTCAGGGCGACCCGCGGCGAGAACTGGGTCTCATCCTGTTTCAGGGGAATGCCCGCGGCGACCATGTTGGCGCTGGTTGGCAGCAGGTCGGGTGGCGCAAAGGCCGGAATGAAGGACGCCGGGTAGCTGTTGCGGATCAGGCTGGTGAAATCGACTTCCTTGGTCTCGTCCGTGTAGCGACCGCCGAGGGTCAGCTCCAGGGAGTCGGTAAGCCGGTAGTCGCCCTGCAGATAGAACGCCAGGCTGTCGGTCTCGTTCTCCAGGCGCTTGTGGCCGAGCAGCAGGCCGAGCGGGAAGGCGGTGGCGAAGCCGAAGCTGTCCAGGGCATCGGTGGTGGAGTCTTCGTACAGGTAGAAGGCCCCCGCCACCCAGGACAGGCGGTCGGTGTTGCCCACCAGCTTGAACTCCTGGGTGAACTGGTCGTGGTCCACCTCGTTGGCGATCATGAAGCCGCCCAGGGGACCCGCAGTGTTCGGCCCGATCTGGAAATCCAGGGCAAAGCTCTGGTCCGTGTGGCGGTAGCCCGTGATGACGTTCAGGGTCGCCCAGTCCATCTCCCAGTTAAGGTTGGAGGTGATGCCACCGGTCCTGATGTTCGAGCAGTTGCCCTGCTGTTCGTTGAGAAAGGTATCGATGATGGACGAGTCGCAGTCGGTCAGCGCCAGGCCGGTCCGGGTGCGGTACTCCGGGTCGAAAGGCAGGAAGCCGAGGGTGGTGCGATCAGAGTCGATGTAGTCGTAGGACAGGTCCCAGGTGACACGATCGTTGAGCATCACTGTTGTGGCGGCACGGACGCCCCAGTTCTTCTCGCTGTTGACGCGCTCATCCAGCGTGGTGGAGCGGGCGTAGCCATCGTCCTCGAGATAAAAGCCCGAGAACTTGGTCAGCACCGTGTCGCTGACCGGTATATCGAGACTGCCGCGGATGGTCTGGCGCCCCCAGGAGCCCACCCCGGCCTCGACGAAGCCACCGAGCTCATTGCCGGGCTTCGCCATGCTGATCGAGACGGCCCCGCCGGTGGAGTTGCGTCCGAACAGCGTGCCCTGTGGGCCGCGCAGCACCTCCACCCGCTCGACATCGAACATGGAGACGTTGTTCACGCTCTGCCGCGCGATATAGATCTCGTCGACATACAGCGCCACCGGCACATCGAAGGTCGCAACCTGTTCCGTGGAACCCAGCCCGCGCATGAAGAAGCTGATGGCACCGCCGGTACCGACGTTGATGCCGCCGGTCAGGCTGGGTACGAAGCGCACCAGGTCGCCCGCCTCGCGTATCTGCGCGGCCTCGAGCTGCCTGTTGGTGAAGCTGGTGACCGCCACCGGGACCTCCTGCAGGTTCTGGGACCGCCGCTGGGCGGTGACCATGACCTCCTCGAGGCGGTTGGCACCGCTATCACCGGTGGTCTGCGCGACGGCCACCTGGCCGGAAAGTGCCGACGCCAGGCCGACGAAAAGCAGTGTTCTGGACGTATTGGTCATAACCTTATAGCTCCCCGATATGAACGATTATTTTTTGTTTAACGCCTTTGTTATAACATTAGTAC
>JAWLGG010000303.1:0-4478 GCA_041685155.1 Chromatocurvus sp. | reverse complement strand
GTCGAGCAGGCCATCCGCAAGCGCAAGCACCGCCCCATACTCATGGTGGATATCGCCGTCCCGCGGGACATCGAACCCCAGGTAGGGGAGCTTCGCGACGTCTACCTCTACACCGTCGACGACCTGCGCCAGATCGTCGAGCAGAACATGCGCAGCCGCCAGCACGAGGCGCGCAAGGCGGACGACATCATCCTGCTCGGCGTGCAGGCCTACTGCGAGGAGCGGCGCTCGCTGGCGGCGGTCGACCTGGTCAAGGCCTATCGCCAGTCCGCGGAGCAGGTGCGCGAGCAGGAACTGCAGCGGGCAATGAGCGGTCTCGAACGGGGCGACGATCCCGCCAGGGTCCTCGCGCAGCTGTCCCGCAGCATTACCAACAAGCTGATTCACGCGCCGACCGCTGGCCTCAAAAAGGCCAGTGCCGAGGGCCGCCAGGATGTGCTGGCCCACGCCCAGGGGCTCCTCGGGATCGAGCTGCAGCAGGCCATGGAGGCGGTGGCACAGGAAGGCGTTGAGGCGCCCCGGGCCACGGCCTCCATTACACCCATTTTGCGGACGGCGGATACGGGCGGACGCGGCCGGCAGTGAAGACCTCACTGCTGGATAAGCTCGACGCCCTGAGCGATCGTCACGAGGAAGTGTCGGCGCTGCTTGGCGACGCCGAGACGATTGCCGACCAGACCCGCTATCGCGACCTGTCCCGGGAATACAGCGAGCTTGAGGATGTTGTGCGCTGCTACGGCGAGTACCGGGGCGTGCTCGATGATCTCAGCGAGGCGCGGGCAATGCTGGATGACAGCGACGCGGACATGCGGGAGATGGCCGGCGACGAACTGGCGTCGGCGCAGACCCGCCTCGAGGCGCTCGAGGGCCAGCTGCAGAGACTGCTGCTGCCCCGCGATCCCAGGGACTCCAGCAACGTCTTCCTCGAGATCCGGGCCGGGACCGGTGGCGACGAGGCCGCGATCTTCTCGGGGGACCTGTTCCGGATGTATTCCCGCTATGCCGAACGCAAGGGCTGGCGTGTCGAGGTGCTGTCCGAGCGGTCGGGCGAGCACGGTGGCTACAAGGAAATCATCTGCCGCCTCGAGGGGCGCGACGTGTACGCCCATCTCAAGTTCGAATCCGGTGCCCACCGCGTGCAGCGCGTGCCCGACACCGAGTCCCAGGGACGCATCCATACCTCCGCCTGCACCGTGGCCGTCCTGCCGGAAGCCGAGGAGCTGGCGGAAATCGAACTCAACAAGGGCGACCTGCGCATCGATACCTATCGCGCCTCCGGAGCCGGTGGCCAGCACGTCAACAAGACCGACTCCGCGGTGCGTATCACCCACATTCCCACGGGGATCGTGGTGGAATGCCAGGACGAGCGGTCACAGCACAAGAACCGTGCCCGCGCCATGTCATTGCTGCACGCGAGGCTCAACAACGCGGCGGAAGAGGCGCAGACCGCCGAGCAGGCCGAGCAGCGCCGCAACCTGGTCGGCACCGGCGATCGCTCGGATCGCATCCGCACCTACAACTTTCCCCAGGGCCGGCTGACTGACCACCGCATCAACCTCACGCTGTACAAGCTGAACGAGGTCATGGGCGGCGATCTCGACGCGGTGGTGGAGCCCCTGCGCCACGAGCACCAGGCCGACCAGCTGGCGGCGCTGTCCGAGCCGTAATGGCGACCGTGCAGGCCCTGCTGCGCGAATCCTCGGCATTGCCTTCCGGTGACCCGCGTCGCGACGCCGAGGTGCTGCTGTGCCATTGCCTGCAGCGGCCCCGCAGCTGGCTCTACGCCCGGGCGGAGGAAGAGGTCGACGATGCGACCGCAGCACACTATCGCCGCCTGTTGGCGGAGCGGCAGCGCGGTGTTCCGGTCGCCTACCTGGTCGGGCGCCGCGAATTCTGGTCCCTGCCCCTGCGTGTCACCGCCGCGACCCTGATTCCGCGACCCGATACCGAGCGCCTGGTAGCACGCGCCCTGGAGCTGCCGCTGCCCGCCACGGCCCGGGTGCTCGACCTCGGTACGGGCAGCGGTGCGATTGCCCTGGCCCTGGCCACGGAGCGTCCCGACTGGCAGCTGGTTGGCGTTGACGCCGCGGCGCCGGCCCTGGCCGTGGCGCGGGAGAATGCGGCCGCCCTGGCCCCCGGGCGGGTGGAACTGCTGCAGTCGGACTGGTTCGCCGCGCTGTCCGGGCGGCGCTTCGACCTGGTGGTGGCCAACCCGCCCTATATCGCCGGCGCCGATCGGCACCTGGGCGAGGGCGATCTGCGCTTCGAGCCCCGGGAGGCGCTGGTGAGCGGCGAACAGGGGCTCGACGACCTGGCACACATCATAGCCGGTGCGCCAGCGCACCTTGCCGCTGCGGGTTTTCTGCTGCTGGAGCATGGCTGGGATCAGGCCGCTGCGGTGCGTGGCCTGCTGTCCGCGGCGGGCTTCCGGGATGTCGCAACCTGGCGCGACTACGGCGACAATGATCGTGTCAGCGAAGGGCAATGGCATGCTGTCTGACGCCGAACTCGAGCGCTACAGTCGCCAGCTGCTGCTGCCCGGCTTCGATCTGTCCGGGCAGGAGGCCCTGGGTCGGGCCCGGGTGCTGATTGTCGGCCTCGGCGGCCTGGGCAGTCCGGCGGCGCTTTACCTGGCCGCCGCCGGCGTCGGCGATCTCCTGCTGGCGGATGGTGATACCGTCGAGCCGAGCAACCTGCAGCGGCAGATTGCCCATGGCGAGGCGGACGTCGGCCGCAGCAAGGCGCGATCGGCGGCAGATGCGGCGACGCGCCTGAATTCCCGGGTGCGGATAGAGGCGCTGGACGAGCAGCTGACGGAGCGCGCGCTCGCCGAGGCCTGCCGGCGTGTCGACCTGGCCATCGACGCCACCGACAACTACCCGACCCGCTTTGCGCTGAATCGCGCCTGTATCGCCGCCGGTATCCCCCTGGTGTCCGGCGCGGCGGTGCGCACGGAAGGCCAGGTCGCGACCTTCAACCCTGCCGCCGGCGGCGGCTGCTACCGCTGCCTGTATCCCCGGGAGGGGGCGGACTCCGCCCTGCGCTGCAGCGACAGCGGCGTGCTGGGCCCGGTGGTGGGAATCGTCGGCAGCCTGCTGGCGCTAGAGACCATCAAGCTGCTCACCGCAATGCCCGAGTCACTGGCGGGCGCGCTGTTGACGCTGGACCTGCGCGATTATCGGGTGCAGCGGCTGGCGCTGCGGGCACGACCCGACTGCCCCGATTGCGGGGGTGAACAGGCCGTGGACAAGAGTGCTACACTTCGCGCCGAAAAAAGGGATGATAGGGAATCGCATTGAGCAAGCACCTCAACGGCAAGCGCCCCCCGGGGGCTCACAAGGGCAGTACGACGTCGTCTGGCGCCCCCTGGAGCATCGAGGATTTTCCGGTGCCCGAGGTCGAGGGCAAGGTCCGCTTCCACGACCTTGGCCTGCGCGACGAGATCATGCATGGCGTGGCCGACCTGGGGTTCGAGTACTGCTCACCCATCCAGGGCCAGATACTGCCGTTCACGCTGCGCGGTCACGACGCGATCGGCAAGGCGCAGACTGGCACCGGCAAGACCGCGGCATTCCTGATTACCATTTTCAACGACCTGCTCGAGAACCCGGTGGAGGAAGAGCGCTTTATCGGTGAACCCCGAGCCCTGGTCATTGCGCCCACGCGAGAGCTGGTGGTGCAGATCGGTGCCGACGCCGAGGAACTCGGGCGCCATACGGGGCTGCGTGCGGTGACGCTGATCGGCGGCATGGACTACCAGAAGCAGCTCAATCGCATCGGCCGCGACGTGGTCGACCTGGTCGTGGCAACGCCGGGCCGCCTGATCGACTTCATGACCCGTCGCGACCTGTTCCTCGACCGGGTCGAGGTGCTGGTGCTTGACGAGGCGGACCGCATGCTCGACATGGGCTTTATCCCGCAGGTCAAGCGCATCGTCCGGGCGACGCCGGCCAAGGAATTCCGCCAGACCCTGCTGTTTTCGGCGACCTTCACCCAGGACATTATCAACCTTTCCGCGCAGTGGACCCGTGATCCCGTCAAGATCGAGATCGAGCCGGACAGCGTGGCGACCGACACGGTAGACCAGAAGATCTACCTGGCCAGCAGCGAGGAGCGCTTCCGCATTCTGACCAACCTGCTGCGCAGTGAGGCCGCCACCAGCATCATCGTCTTCGCCAATCGTCGCGACCAGGTGCGGCGCCTGCACGAGCGCCTGCAGCGCGCGGGCATCAGCTGCGGCATCCTCTCCGGTGAAATCCCCCAGGCGAAGCGCAGCAAGACCCTGGACCAGTTCAAGAAGGGCGAGATTGCGGTGCTGGTCGCAACTGACGTCGCCGGCAGGGGCATTCACGTCGACGGCGTCAGCCACGTTGTCAATTACAACCTGCCCGAGGATCCGGAGGACTACGTCCACCGCATCGGGCGCACCGGCCGCGCCGGCGCCAGCGGGATCTCGATCAGCTTCGCCAGCGAGGACG
>JAWLGG010000302.1:0-4482 GCA_041685155.1 Chromatocurvus sp. | reverse complement strand
CTGCCTTCCACATACTCGAGGAAGGCGCCGCCACCGGTGGATATGTAGGAAACCTTATCGGCGATGCCGAATTTGTCAATCGCCGCCAGTGTGTCACCGCCCCCCGCAAGAGAAAAGGCATCACTGTCGGCGATGGCCCGCGCCAGGGTGCCGGTACCGTCGGCAAAGGCCTCGAATTCAAAGACGCCCACGGGGCCGTTCCAGAGAATCGTGCCCGCCTCTGCGACCAGGTGCGAGATGGCCTCGGCGGAGCGTGGGCCGATATCCAGGATCATGTCCTCCGCGGTGACCTCGTCCACGCCCTTGAGCACCGCCTCGGCCTTTTCGTCAAAGACCGTGGCCGTGACCACGTCCACCGGCAGTGGGACGTGGGTGCGCTCCATCAGGGTGGCGGCGGCATCCAGCAGGTCGTGTTCGCACAGGGACTTGCCCACGGGGTGGCCAGCCGCGGCTAGAAAGGTGTTGGCGATACCGCCGCCGACCACCAGCTGATCGCATTTCTCCGACAGGGCCTCCAGCACCGACAGCTTGGTGGAGACCTTGGAGCCGCCGACGATGGCCAGCATCGGACGGCGGGGATCCTTCAGCGCCCGCGCCAGCGCGGACAGTTCGCCGGCGAGGAGCGGGCCGGCGCAGGCGGTCTTCGCGTGCCGGGCAACCCCGTGGGTGGAGGCCTGCGCCCGGTGCGCCGTGCCGAAGGCATCCATGACGAAGATATCGCAGAGCCCGGCATAGGCTTTGGCCAGCGCGTCATCGTTGGCCTTTTCACCGGGATTGAAGCGCACGTTTTCCAGTAGTGCCACGCTACCGCGCTCCAGCGTCACGCCATCGCGCCACGTGTCCACCAGGGGCACCGGGCGCTCGAGCAATACCGAGAGGTGATCCGCTACCGGCTGCAGCGAGGCGTCCGGATCGAATTCGCCTTCCGTGGGCCGGCCGAGGTGGGACATGAGCAGCACCGTGGCCCCCGCGTCCAGCGCCGCACGAATCGTGGGCAGGGCCGCGCGAATACGCGCATCGCTGCTGACGCGCCCGTCCTTCACTGGGACGTTGAGATCCTCGCGAATCAGCAGGGTCTTGCCGTCAAGCGCCAGATCCTGCATCAGGATAACGGAATCGCTCATTGCCTGTTCTCCTCTACATTGCACCAGTAGTGCGCGACGTCCAGCATGCGGTTGGCGTAGCCCCACTCGTTGTCGAACCAGGTGAGTACCTTGACCAGGTGTCCGCCGCTGACCCGGGTCTGGCTCGAATCGATGATGCTGGAGCGCGGATCGTGATTGAAGTCGCAGGATGCCAGCGGCTCGTCGGTGTAACCGAGCACGCCACAGAAGCGCGCTGTCGCCGCGTCGCGCAGCAGCGCGTTGACCGCGGCCTCGTCCGTGGCCGTGCGCACCTGCACAGTCAGGTCCAGCGCGGAGACATTCAGGGTGGGCACGCGCAGGGCCTGCGCGGTAAAGCGCCCCGCCAGGTTGGGCAGTATGCGCTCGAGGCCGCGGGCGAGGCCGGTGTCCACGGGAATGATCGACTGGGATGAGGCCCGCGTCTTGCGCAGATCCGTGTGGTGGTAGGCATCCAGCACCGGCTGGTCATTCATGGCGGAATGGATGGTGGTGATGGTGCCGGCCTCGATGCCCAGCGCATCGTCCAGTGCGCGGATCACCGGCACGATGGCATTGGTAGTGCAGGAGGCATTGGATACCACGCGGTGTTGCGCGCTCAGGGTGTCGTGGTTGATGCCGTAGACCACCGTCGCGTCGACGTCCGCCTGGGCCGGCTGGGAAAAGAGCACGCGCCGGGCGCCCTGTGCGAGATGCTTCTCCGCGGTCTGCCGGTCGGTAAAGGCCCCGGTGCACTCCAGCACCACGTCGATATCGTGCGCCGCCCAGTCGATGTCGTCGATATCGCCCCGGCGCAGAAGGCTGATGGACTCGCCGTCCACGGTGAAACCGTCGGGGGTAGCCTCGACCGGCGCCGGGAAACGACCGTGGGTGGAATCGTAGCGGGTAAGGTGTACCGCCGTGGCCGCGTCCGCCAGCTCGTTCACCACGACGACGCGAAGCTCCTCGCGCAGCGGGCTCTCCATGAGCGCGCGCAGGACGCAGCGCCCGATGCGACCAAAACCGTTGATGGCGAGTCGGCGCATGAATCAGATCTGCTGGCACACCTCGTCGACGGCCGCCACCACGTTGTCCACCGTGAAACCGAACTCCTGCATGAGGTCTCCGGCCGGGGCGGATTCGCCAAAGGTGGTCATGCCGACAACGCGGCCATCGAGGCCGACAAACTTGTACCAGTAGTCGGCATGGGCCGCCTCCACGGCAACGCGGGCGAGCACATGGCTCGGCAGCACCGCCTCGCGATAGGCGGCATCCTGCTGCGCGAACACTTCCGCGCAGGGCATCGACACCACACGCAGCGCGCGCCCGCTCTGCGACATCTGCCGCGCCGCGTCCATGGCCAGCTGCACTTCCGAGCCGGTGGCGATGAGAATGGCGTCCGGCTCAGCCTCGGTATCGAGGAGGACATAGGCACCGCGGACAATAGCCGCCACCTGCTCCTCGCTGCGCGCCTGGTGCGCCAGCGACTGGCGGGAGAACACCAGGGCGCTGGGGCCATTGCGGCGCTCTATCGCCGCCTTCCATGCAACCGCGGACTCCACGGCATCGCAGGGACGCCAGGTATCCAGCCCCGGGGTCGCGCGCAGGGTGGTTAGCTGCTCCACCGGCTGGTGGGTGGGCCCGTCCTCGCCGAGGCCGATCGAGTCGTGTGTGTACACGAAAATGCTGCGCTGCTTCATCAGCGCCGCCATGCGCACCGCGTTGCGGGCGTATTCCATGAAGATGAGGAAGGTCGCGCCGTAGGGGACAAAGCCGCCGTGCAGGGCGATGCCGTTCATCATGGCCGACATGCCGAACTCGCGCACGCCGTAGAACAGGTAGTTGCCGCCGGCGTCCGCCGCGCTGATGCCCTTGCTGTCTTTCCACAGCGTCAGGTTGGAGCCGGCGAGATCCGCCGAGCCGCCCAGCAGCTCCGGCAGCAGCGCGCCGTAGGCATTCAGGCAGTTCTGCGATGCCTTGCGCGAGGCGATGCTCTCGCCCGCCGCCTGGCAGCGGGCTACATAGTCCGCCGCCTGCGCCGGGAAGTCCTCCGGCAGATCGCCGGCAAGGCGGCGGGTCAGCTCAGCGGCGAGCTCGGGATGGGCGGCGGCGTAGGCCTCCATGGCGCTGCGCCAGGCCTGCTCGCGCTCTGCCCCGGCCTCGCGGGCATCCCATCCGGCGTAGATATCGTCGGGGATCGTGAAGGGCGGGTGCGTCCAGCCCAGGGCCTCGCGCGTGGCCGCGATCTCGTCATCGCCCAGGGGCGCGCCGTGGCAGGACTCACTGCCCTGCTTGTTCGGGGCACCCTTGCCGATCACCGTCCGGCAGCAGAGGAGGCTCGGGCGCCCGGTCTCCGCCCGCGCCGCCTCGATGGCCGCGCGCACCGCCTCGGGATCGTGGCCATCGATGTCTGCCACCACGTGCCAGTTGTAGGCGGCAAAGCGCGCCGGCGTGTCATCAGTAAACCAGCCCTCGACCTCGCCATCGATGGAAATGCCGTTGTCGTCATAAAAGGCGATCAGCCTGCCCAGGCCCAGCGTCCCGGCCAGGGAACCGGCCTCGTGGGAAATCCCCTCCATCAGGCAGCCATCGCCCAGAAAAACATAGGTATGGTGGTCGACGACGCGGTGCCCGTCCCGGTTGAACTGCGCCGCCAGAACCTTTTCCGCAATGGCCATGCCCACGGCATTGGTCAGGCCCTGTCCCAGGGGACCGGTGGTGGTTTCCACACCCGGCGCGTAGCCGTACTCGGGGTGGCCGGGCGTGAGGCTATGCAGCTGGCGGAAGCGGCGCAGCTCGTCCATGGGCAGGTCATAACCGCTGAGATGCAGCAGGGAATACACCAGCATGGAGCCGTGCCCGTTGGACATCACGAAGCGGTCCCGATTCGGCCACTGCGGATTGGCCGGGTTGTGCACCAGGTAGTCGCACCACAGGACCTGGGCGATGTCTGCCATGCCCATGGGTGCGCCCGGGTGACCGCTGTTGGCCTGCTGGACGGCGTCCATGCTCAGCGCGCGGATGGCATTGGCGAGTTCGGTTCGGGACGGCATGTCGATCTCCAGATGATGAGGCAGGGCACGACACCCGCCTGCGGTCAGCGGCGCGTATTCTGGCGTATGCAAAGGCTTACGGCAAACGCGGTTTTCTGATGTATATCAAAGTATTTTGATATACGGCGCAACGCTGCTAGAATCCCGCCGATGCTCTCACTGCAAGCCATAAAGACAGACGCCGATGACGGCGCACTGACCGATATCAGCACGACCCTTGCGGGCCTGTGCAAGGCCTGCGCAGACCCGCTTCGCCTGAATATCCTGCGCGCGCTGCACAACGACTCGCTCGGTGTCTCGGAGCTGTGTGCTCTGTTTGACATGCGCCA
>JAWLGG010000301.1:0-4484 GCA_041685155.1 Chromatocurvus sp. | reverse complement strand
ACTTGCGTTATCTATTTGCACGCTCGGCGGCAGGGCAACAATACCAGTTTTGCCGAAGCAGCGCGCTTCTGGCAGAACGCGTACCGGATTTGCGGCGCGCAGCCTGACGCAAAAAAACTTGCGGCTTGTCGATATGGTGTTATAGTTATGCATAACACCATATCGATCGACATTGCCCGCCGTGAATATTCCCACCGCAACCCCTTCCGCGCGACCGGGGCTCATAGCAGTACTGGCCAGTCACCCCCTGGCTGCCAATCTGCTCATGCTGATGTGCCTCCTGGCCGGTATCTGGGGCCTGCGCCAGCTGAACGTACAGCTCAACCCTGCACAACCCGCCCGCAGTATCGAGGTCGAGCTGGTGTGGCCCGGCGCAGCGGCCGAGGACGTCGAGCAGCTCGTCACCCAGCCTGTAGAGCATCAACTGCGCTCGCTGCAGGGGCTGGAGAGCCTGACATCGAGCACCTACGGCGGCGGCGCCCTCATCAGCCTGCGCTTTGGCGGCAAGGAAGACATCAGCGCGGCAGCAGACCGCGTCAAGCAACAGGTGGGCCTGGCGCGCGACCTGCCGACAGACCTCGAGACCCCGATTGTCCGACAGGCCATCCACTATGAAACCGTTGCGGCCATCCTTCTCTCGGGCGATGGTCCACTGTCGGATCTTGTGCCCGAGGCGCGACGTATTCAGCGAGAGCTCCTCGCACGAGGCCTGGACCAGGTTGAGTTCCGCGGCGTACCGCGGGAGGAGATCGCGATACAGGTGGACAGCCAGACGCTGTTCGAGCTCGGCGTGCCGCTGCACGAGATCGCTGCCGGTATCCTGCGCAACAGTCGCGATGTCTCCGCCGGCACCGTAGGGTCGGGCGCATCACAGCGGGCCCTGCGCGCGCCCGGGCAGCGTCGCAGCGCAGAGGCTTTCGCGCAGCTTCCGCTTCAGACCGGCGACAATGATCACCTCCAGCGCCTTGACAGCATCGCCCTGATCGAGCGTCGTTTCCAGGAGGACCAGCGCCTTCTCTATCACGCTGGCGACGCCGCCATCATGCTGCGTGCGCGCCGCGCGCCCGACTCGGATGTCATGGCCGAAGCACAGATCCTGCGCGACTGGCACGCGGAGAACGTTGATGCACTGGCGGCCCGCGGCATCCACGCCGGCGTGTGGCTCGAGGCGTGGCGCTTTGCCCGTGACACGCTGATGCTGGTGGCAAACAACGGCATCACCGGGCTCTGCCTCGTCGTTGCCGTTCTGTTTCTGTTCCTGAATACACGGGTGGCTGCCTGGGTCACGCTGGGCATCCCTGTATCGTTCCTCGCTGCCCTGTCAGCATTCTGGTTCCTGGGCGGCTCGATCAACTTCATCAGCCTCGTCGGTGCCGTCATGGCGCTGGGCATTGTGGTCGACGACGCTATCGTGGTCGGCGAACACGCACTGGCGCGATTCGAGGCCGGGGACAGCCCCGCGGACGCCGCCGCAGGTGGTGCCCGGCGTATGTTCGCACCGGTGATGGCGTCGTCCCTGACAACCCTCGCCGCATTCCTGCCGCTGATCGTACTGGATCAGGCGTTCATCCGGGAAATTCCCCTCCTCGTGTTCTGCATCATCATCGCCTCGCTGTTCGAGTGCTTCCTGATCATGCCAGGCCACCTGAGGCACAGCTTCGAGCGCATGCAGAACCGCGCTCCCGGTCGCTTCCGGCGCGGATTCGACCATGCCTTCGGGCAGCTGGTGACGCGCGTTTTCCAGCCCACACTGCACTGGTGCCTGGACAATCGCCGTACCGTGGTTGCGCTCGCCCTGGGCGCGTTTGCGGTGGCACTGTCACTGCTCTTGAGCGGGCGGGTAAAAACCGAACTGGACCTCAATATCAACTTTGAATTCGCCGACGCGCACATGCGTTTCGCTCCCCATGCCAGCGACGCGGACAAGGAAGACTACCTGCAGTCGCTGGAAGCCGCACTGCGGGAGACGGAAGAGGCTTTCGGTGGGAATGTCGTGATCACTCACGTGCGCTCGCGCAACTGGGCACGACTGGATCAGCAGGAGCGCCAGGGGGCAGAGTACGCGGCGGTTGAAGCGGAACTGGTTTCACCGGAGGAGCGCCAGGTGACACTGGCGGACTTCTCCGCAGCCTGGCAGCAGCGGGTCCCCGCCCACAGCGCCGTTGAGGAGGTCGCCTTTTCCTCTGGCGAAGACAGCAGCCCGGACCTGCAGCTTTTCCTGCGCGGCGACGACACACAGTCATTGAAGGCGGCGGCCGGACAGCTGGCGGCGGCAATCGCCCGCTACCCCGGGGTCACCCATACCTTTGACGACCTTCCCTACGGCGATCAGCAGTCGCTGTTCTCGCTCAACGCCGAAGGTCGCGCGGCGGGGCTGACCAGCGAGGAGGTCGGTCGCCAGCTGACCGCCGCCTTCCAGGGTTACCGGGTGCAGCTTTTCACCGAGGGCGACGCGGAACTCGAGGTCCGGGTATCCCTGCCCACAAATGAGCAACGCCAGACAGCCAGTGTGGCGATGTTTCCGATTGCCACGCCGGACGGCCACAGCGTACCGCTGGCGAGTATCGCGACACTGGAAACCCAGCGCGGTATCGAGCGCATCCGCCATCGCGACGGACAGCGGGTGGTGAACGTCTACGCCAAAGTGGACCGCCGCGTGAACACCCCGATGGCCATCATCGCCGATCTCGAGGAGCACACGATACCAATGCTTACCCGCGAGCACGGCGTGTACTACGGCCTCGGCGACGGCTCTGCCGACGAGGCGCGCGCACTGGGCGACATGCTCACAGGCGCGGGTATCGGCCTGATCCTGATCTACCTGATTCTGGCCTGGATGTTCGCCTCCTGGTCCTGGCCGCTGGCGGTCATGCTGGCGATCCCGCTGGGGCTCACCGGCGCGCTCATCGGACTTCAGATCATGGGGCTGAACCTGGGCGCCATGGCAATCATGGGCCTGTTCACGCTGACAGGGGTCATCATCAACGACTCAATCATCCTTATCACGTCGTATCGGGAGCTCCGAGAGACTGCCGTCACGGCGCGTGAGGCACTGGTGCAGGCCTGCGTCTCGCGCCTGCGGCCGGTATTGCTGACCTCGATGACGACGACCCTCGGCCTGGCCCCAATGATGCTCGAGAGCTCGCCAATGGGTGAGGCCATGGCGCCCATCGCCGTGGTGATCTGCTTTGGCCTGCTCTACGGCACCGGCCTCATCCTCATCGCGATTCCCGCCATCCTGTCCCTGATAGACGGCCCGGGGCAGCGCGCTTCAGAAACGAGAACTCTCACTGCGCAACAGACGCAGCCCGCTTGAAAAAGGAAATGACCCATGATGATTCGCTCGAGCCTTGCAGCGCTGACATCCCGGATGCATCGGAAGAATGCGCTGTTTGTCATGGCGGCAGGCGCCGGCATGCTCACGACCACGCTGCTGATGGCCACGGCGCCGGAGCACCTTCCACAGGAAATCACCGAGAAAGCCTGGCCGGTGAGCACCGCCCTGGTGGAGGTGGGCCGGTTCTCGCCGGAGCTGCAGGTATTCGGCCGGGTTGAGAGTCCGCGGCACTCGCGCCTCTCGAGCTCGCTGGATGCACCGGTTCTGAAGGTTCACGTCAGCGAGGGTGACAGCGTAACGGCCGGTGACCCGCTGGTGACGCTGGACACCGCGGAGGCGGGGCTTGTGCATGCCCGCCGCGCTGCCGAACTTGCCGACAGGCAGGCGTCGCTGGAATCACTCACATCGGACTTTGCCAGCGAGGCACGCGTGCTGGAGCACCTGCAGGAGCTGCAGTCACTCGCGCGGCGCCGAGTCAGCCGGTTGACGGACCTCTACGCGCGCAAGCTGGTCTCGACGACGGAGGTGGATACACTCAAGCAGGACCTGGCACTGCGCAGCATCGAACTGTCGCGGCAGCAGGCGCTGTTGCAGACACAGCCACAGCGGCTCGCCAGCGCCAGGGCTGCCGTGCGCAGCGCCCAGGCGGCGCTGGATGAACAGCAGCTCCGGCTGGACCATAGCACTCTGCGTGCGCCGTTCGATGGCCGCATCACGCAGGTGGGTATTTCCGAAGGTGACCGCGTGCAGCCTGGAAAGACGCTGGTCGCACTTTACGACTCGGCGACGCTGCGGATTCGCGCACGCCTGCCATCGACGCTGGCGACCCGGCTCAGACCCCTCCTCGCCGCCGATACCGGCATCCAAGCCGTCGTTTCGGGCAGCCGCGGCACTGCCACGCTGAGAAATCTGTCGCATGAAATCGAGGCCGGCAGCAGTGGCGTCGATGCCTTCTTCGATCTCCCCGTGCACAGCCCGCTGGAAATCGGACGCACGGTGGATATCACGGTGAACATGCCACCGGTCGAAGGCGTCGCGGCAGTACCCCAGCAAAGCCTGCACGAAAACCGCTATGTCTATGTCGTCAGTGGGGATCGCCTGCAGGCGATCCCCGTGGCCACGCACGGCACGCGGCGCAACCCGCGTG
>JAWLGG010000300.1:0-4485 GCA_041685155.1 Chromatocurvus sp. | reverse complement strand
GCCAGCTCGACTGCAGTATCGTAGTTGTCATCCGTGAGGCGCGGGACGATATCGTCCAGCAGCTCGTTGTAGTCCGCGATATCAGCGCGCTCCTGCCGACGCTCCCCGCTGCGCCCGAAAATGTCCAGCGCGCCGCCGCGCAGAAAGCGCAGCCTCGCCAGCAGGCCGAATGCCCGCAGGAGCCAGGGGCCGAACTCGCGCTTCTGCAGGTGCCCGGTGTGCGGGTCGCGCTTGCTCAGCAGCGGCGGCGCCAGGTGAAAGCGCAGCTCATAATCGCCCTCGAAGCACTGTTCGAGACTCTTGAGGAACTCACCGCTGCTGTACAGTCGCGCAACCTCGTACTCATCCTTGTAGGCCATCAGCTTGTACAGGTTGCGCGCCACCACGACGCTCAGCGACCCGGGCTCATCCGAGCGCGGATCGGCAGCGCGCACGCGCTCGACGCGGGACCGGTAGCGATCGGCGTAGGCGGCATCCTGGTAGTCGGTCAGGCGGTGCACGCGGTCCGCGACGATGTCATCCACCGACTGCAGGCGGCCCGGCTCGAGTGGCGCCTGACTGTCCACCAGCTGCATCACGCGCTCGGGCTGGTGGGCATAGCGACGCCCCCAGAGAAAGGCCTGCCGGTTGAAGTTGATGGCAACCCCGTTCAGTTCGATGGCCTGCTCCAGCGCCTGCGCCGACACCGGCACCAGCCCCTGCTGCCAGGCATAACCGAGCAGGAACAGGTTGGAGGCAATGGAGTCGCCCAGCAGCTGCGTGGCGATGCGCGTGGAGTCGAAGAAGAAGGTGGCTGCGTCGCCGGCCTCGTCGCGAATACGCTGGCGCATCGGACCGGTGGGGAAGCGGGCGTCGGGATCCGTGATAAAGGCGGAGGTGGGCACCTCGGCATCGTTGACGACGGCATGCGTACGCCCCTGGGCCACCTTGCCCAGCGCTTCATAGGTCGAGGTCACCACCAGGTCGCAGCCGAGCAGCAGGTCGGCTTCGCCCGCTGGAATCCGCACCGCCTTGATGTCCTCCTGCGCGGCGCTGACGCGGACATGGCTGACGACGGCGCCGAACTTCTGCGCCAGACCGGTCTGGTTCATTGTCGCGCAGCCCTTGCCCTCGATGTGTGCAGCCATCGCCACGAGCGCCGTGATCGTCAGGACGCCGGTGCCGCCAACACCGGTGACCACGGTATTCCAGGGGGTATCCAGCGTTGGCAGGGTCGGTTCAGGCAGCGGGTCGAACAGGGTATCCGATGCCATGCCGGCGGCATCGGGCTTGCGCAGCGTGCCGCCGATCACCGAGACAAAGCTCGGACAGAAACCGTTGGCGCAGCTGTAGTCCTTGTTGCAGGAGCTCTGGTCGATCTGGCGCTTGCGGCCCAGCTCCGTCTCCTTCGGCACCACAGACAGGCAGTTGGACTTCACGCTGCAGTCGCCGCAGCCCTCACAGACCGCCGAATTGATGAACAGCCGCTTCGCCGGATCCTCAAGAGACCCCTTGCGACGTCGACGCCGCTTCTCCGCGGCGCAGGTCTGGACAAACACGATCACCGAGGTGCCGCGGAAGTCGCGCAGCTCATGCTGCAGCGCATCCATTTCATCGCGATGGTGCAGGGAATAGCCCGGCACGCCGTGGAACCTGCCGCGCCAGGCATCCGGGTAATCGCTGACCACGGCTATGCGCTGCACGCCCTCGGCACTCACCTGGCGCACAACGTCGCCGACGGACAGCGTGCCGTCGACCGGCTGGCCACCGGTCATCGCCACGGCATCGTTGTACAGGATCTTGTAGGTGATATTGACCTTCGCGGACACCGCGGCACGGATGGCCAGGAGGCCGGAGTGAAAGTAGGTGCCGTCGCCCAGGTTCTGAAAAACGTGCTTTGTCTCGGTGAACGGCGCCTGTCCGATCCAGGTCGCCCCCTCTCCACCCATTTGCGTGAAGGTGTGCGTCGCGCGATCCGGCATCCAGGTCGCCATGTAGTGGCAGCCGATGCCGCCGAAGGCGTGGCTGCCCTCGGGCACCCGGGTCGAGGTGTTGTGCGGGCAGCCGGAGCAGAAGTGCGGCACCCGCTCGATGCTGTCGCCGGGGCGGGCGAGAGACTTCTCCTTGTCCTCGATCCACTGTATGCGCCGGTCCATGGTTTCCGACTGGTAGAAGCGGCGGATACGCCCGGCAATGGCCAGGGCGACCATCGCCGGCGTGAGCTCACCGAGATTCGGCAGCAGGTCGCGCCCTTCCTCATCGAACTCGCCGATGACCCGGGGCCGCGCCGCCACCGGGTAGTTGTAGAGCTGGCCGGTCAGCTGGTCTTCAATAATGGAGCGCTTCTCCTCGACCACGAGAATCTCCTCGAGCCCTTCGGCGAACTCGTGGGTGGTGCGCGGCTCCAGCGGCCAGGGCATGCCCACCTTGTACACGCGCAGGCCGATCTCCGCGGCGACCGCCTCGTCGATGCCCATGTCTTCCAGCGCCTGCATGACGTCCAGAAAGGACTTGCCCGAGGTGACGATGCCCAGGCGCGGGCGCTCGCAGTCAATCACAATGCGGTTCAGGTTGTTGACCCGGGCAAACTCACGCGCCGCATAGATCTTGTACTTGTTCAGGCGCAGCTCCTGCTCCAGCGGCTTGTCCGGCCAGCGTGCGTGAACGCCATCGGCGGGGAGCTGGAACTCGTCGGGCACCTGGAATTCGATACGGTCAGGGCTGAGGTCCGCGGAGATCGCGGAGTCCATGTTCTCCGTGATCGCCTTCAGGGCGACCCAGCAGCCACTGTAGCGCGACAGCTCCCAGCCGAAGATGCCCAGGTCGAGGACCTCCTGCACATTGGCCGGGCTCAGCACGGGCACAGAGGCACCGATGAACATGTGCTCGGACTGGTGCGGCAGGGTCGAGGATTTACAGGCGTGGTCGTCACCGGCCACCGCGAGTACGCCGCCGTAGCGTGAGGTGCCGAAGGCATTGGCGTGCTTGATCACATCCATGCTGCGATCGACACCCGGGCCCTTGCCATACCACATGCTGAACACGCCGTCGTATCGGGCGCCCTCGAACAGCGTCGTCTGCTGGCTGCCCCAGACCGCGGTGGCCGCGAGGTCCTCGTTGATGCCGGGCTGGAAGTGAATATTGTCGCGCTTCAGGAACGGCGCGGCTTTCCACATGGCCTGGTCGACACCGCCGAGGGGTGAGCCGCGGTAGCCCGTGATGAAGGCGGCGGTATTCAGCCCCGCGCGCACATCGCGCTGGTGCTGCAGCATAGGCAGGCGCACCAGCGCCTCGATGCCGGTCATGTAGGCACGGGACACGTCCAGCGCATACTTGTCGTCAAGTGAGACCCTGCGCAGCGTCTTGCCGTTGTCGGCACCCATAAGCCCTACCTCCCGAGGAATTCCAACCCCCAATTGTTACCCAAAGCCGGCGGTATTGTTATTTGATTTAGGGAGCTTTCGGCAAAGATAATGCATAATCTATGCATCAATAGTGCGCATAAAGGATAGTTTATGACTATAAAGCTGAACAAACAGGATATCGGCATCCTGACCCTGCTGCAGCAGGATGCCACCCGGAGCACCGCGAGCATCGCCGAGCGGGTCAACCTGTCGCAGTCGCCCTGCTGGCGCCGCATCAATCGCCTGGAGGAGGAAGGCCTGATCCGCGGCCGCGTGGCGCTGCTGGACCGTTCTGCCCTGGGCATGGACGTGATCGTGTTCGCCACCATCAACCTCACCTCCACCGGTCGCCAGAACCTCATGGCCTTCGAGCGCGACATCGTGCAGCATCCCGAGGTGATAGAGTGCTATACCATGACGGGCATCTGGGATTACATGCTGAAGATTGTCACCCGGGACGTGCGGCACTATGAGTCCTTTGTGCGCAATACCCTGACGGCGAGCCCGTCGATCCGCGAGCTGCACTCGCACCTGGCGGTTACCGAGATCAAGAACACCACCGAGCTGCCCCTGAGCACCCAGCTTTGACGCGCCATGAACGCGCCGCGCTACGCCAGCCAGCGCGCAAGGGCGCAAGGGCGCAACCAGATAAAGGACACCCCTGACATGCAGCACAGCAAACTGCCCGACACCGGTACCAATATCTTCAGCCGCATGACTGCACTGGCCGGCGAGTGCGGCGCAATCAACCTCTCCCAGGGCTTTCCCGATTTCCCGGCGCCCGAGGCACTGCGCCACTGCATGGCCGACCACGCCATCAACGGACACAACCAGTACGCACCGCTGGCGGGCGTGGCTGCCCTGCGCGAAACGCTGGCGGCGCAGCTGGTCAACGACCGCGGCGTGGACTGCGACCCCGACACCGAGATCACCATCACGCCCGGCGCCACGGTGGCCATCTACTGCGCGATCACCGCCTGCGTGCAGAGCGGCGACGAGGTCATCCTGCTCGACCCCTGCTACGACAGCTATGAACCCGCGATCACGCTGAGCGGCGGCCGCGCCGTGCACATACCGCTGGATACAGTAACGTTTGCGCCCG
>JAWLGG010000299.1:0-4487 GCA_041685155.1 Chromatocurvus sp. | reverse complement strand
GAATATGTCCTGCGCGTGACAGGCCGTGTGCGCGCGCGCAGCGAGGCCACCATCAATCCGGCGATGGCCACCGGCGCTATCGAAGTGCTTGGCAAGGAACTGGAAATACTGAACAGTGCCGAAACCCCGCCCTTCCAGCTTGACGAGCACACTGCGGTGGGAGAAGAGGTGCGCCTGCGCTTTCGCTACATGGATCTGCGGCGGCCGGAAATGCAGGCGCGGCTTCTCATGCGCTCGCGGATTACCGCGGCGGTGCGCCGATTCCTTGAGGGCGAGGGCTTTCTCGATATCGAGACGCCGATTCTCACGCGGGCAACGCCAGAGGGCGCCCGCGACTACCTGGTGCCGAGCCGGACTCACCCCGGTAAGTTTTTCGCGTTGCCGCAGTCGCCGCAGCTGTTCAAGCAGTTGCTGATGGTGTCCGGGTTCGATCGCTACTACCAGATCGCGAAGTGCTTTCGCGATGAGGATCTGCGCGCTGACCGACAGCCTGAATTCACCCAGATCGATATCGAGACAGCCTTTCTGGATGAGAAGGGCATCATGGATATCACGGAACGCATGGTCCGTGCCCTGTTTTCCGATGTCCTTGATGTCGACCTCGGATCTTTCCCGCACATGACCTGGCACGAGGCGATGTCGCGCTACGGCTCGGACAAGCCTGACCTGCGAATTCCGCTCGAACTCGTGACAATTGACGATCTCATGCAGCAGGTGGACTTCAAGGTGTTCCGCGGCCCGGCAGACGACCCGGACGGTCGCGTTGCAGCCCTGCGCGTGCCCGGTGGCGCCAGGATAAGCCGCAAGGAGATTGACGATTACACGCGCTACGTCGGTATTTTCGGCGCCCGCGGCCTTGCCTGGATCAAGGTCAATGATCTTGCGGCCGGGGTAGAGGGCCTGCAATCACCGATCCTGAAGTTCATGCCGGAGTCGGTGGTTGCCGAGATGATGCAGCGGCTACAGGCGGCGGATGGCGATATCATATTCTTCGGTGCCGACCGCGAGTCCGTGGTCAACGAGTCCCTCGGTGCCCTGCGCGTTCGAGTGGGCCAGGACCTTAACATGGTTGCCGAGGGTTGGGCGCCGCTGTGGGTCGTGGACTTTCCCATGTTCGAGAAGGCCGACAGCGGCTGGACACCACTGCACCACCCCTTCACCGCGCCGGCGTGTACCCTGGAGGCGCTGCAGCAGGCGCCGGGCGACGCGCTGTCCCGCGCCTATGACATGGTGCTTAACGGCACCGAGCTCGGCGGCGGCAGCATCCGTATCCACGAACCCACCATGCAGTCGGCGGTGTTCGATGTCCTGGGTATCGGTGAAGCCGAGGCGCGTGAGAAATTCGGCTTCCTGCTCGACGCACTCAAGTACGGCGCGCCGCCACACGGCGGACTCGCTTTCGGTCTTGATCGCATCGTGATGCTGATGACCTCGGCGGCATCGATACGCGACGTCATCGCGTTCCCGAAAACGCAGTCGGCGCAGTGCCTGATGACCGATGCGCCGGGTGCGGTGAGCGACGAGCAGCTGCGGGACCTGAACATCCGCCTGCGCCAGCTGCCCGGCGTGGAGCAGTAGCGCCGCGTCGCGCTGGCGCGGGAGTTCCGGGCAGGAGACAGGACTATGGCCGGCCACAGCAAATGGGCCAACATCAAGCACCGCAAGGCTGCGCAGGATGCCAGGCGCGGCAAGATGTTCACCAAGCTTATCCGCGAACTGGTGGTTGCCGCGAAGCACGGCGGGCCGGTGCCGGAAGACAACCCCCGCCTCCGCGCCGCCGTCGACAAGGCCCTCGCGGCCAACATGACTCGCGACACCATCGACCGCGCGATCGCCCGTGGCGCCGGCACCAACGATAGCGACAACGTCGAGGAAGTGACCTACGAGGGCTACGCGGCAGGTGGTATAGCGGTGTTGATAGAGGCCATGACTGACAATCGCAACCGCACCGTGGCCGAGATCCGCCATGCCTTCAGCAAACGCGGCGGCAATCTCGGCACCGATGGTTCAGTAGCCTACCTTTTCGAACGCAAGGGGCAGCTCGCCTTTCCCGCGGGTACCGATGAGGAGCGGCTCATGGAGGTCGCCCTTGAAGCCGGTGCAGAGGATATCCGCAGCCACGACGACGGCTCCCTGGAGCTCAGCACGGCCTGGGAGGACTTCTACAGCGTAAAGGCTGCCATGGAAGAGGCGGGGCTCGCGCTCGAATCCGGCGAAGTCACGCTGGTCGCCAGCACGACGGTACCGGTGGACGCTGCCGGCGCGGAAAGCCTGATGGATCTCGTGGAGGCGCTGGAAGACCTGGACGATGTCCAGAATGTCTACACCAATGTCGACATTCCGGACGAGGTGCTTGTCGCGCTTCAGGGGTGATGGGCTTCGTAGCCCGGCCAGTGCTCCGGTCCCGGCCTGTCGGGACTCGCCGTGAACCCATCCGTGGGGGCTCAGGCGAGGCATCCATGCCTCGCATGGTCCCGACAGGCCGGAACCGGAACACTGGCCTGCCGGCGCAGCGTGTTCCGGGACGCGGGCCTACTGTCGGCACCTACTGGCCTGCCAGCGCAGCGTATTCCTGGACGCTCCCCATGTCTGTTCTATCGAGGCACGTCGTGTAGCCACCCCTGGGTGCTGAGCTTGGAGGATGCCACGCCTGACCTCCAACCTCGCGTGGACGCGGAATGCCCGGGCCGGTAAGCGGACCTGCCGTCTGCACCTAACTTGGCCAGTCTCCCGTGTAGGCCATTTCGAGGCCATCGGCTGCATGGATGCAGCCGCTGAGCCGCCATGGATGGCTTCACGGCGTGTCTCGAAATGGCCTACACGGGGGGCTGGCCTGCTACGAAGCTCCGTCCGCTCTGGAAATACTGTTCATTTATACATACTATGCGCCAAGCACCTCACCCGGAACACGAGACATGGCAGTGATACTGGGTATCGACCCGGGTTCGCAGAAAACCGGGTTCGGCATTATCGAATGCGTTCACGGTCGCTGTACCTATGTCACGAGTGGTGTCATCCGCTTGCCGGCCGGTGACCTGCCGGAGCGACTGCGGGTCATTGCCGAGAGCGTCACGCAGCTCGTCGATGACTACTGTCCCTCGGAGCTGGCCATCGAGCAGGTGTTCATGGCAAAGAGTGCCGGATCGGCGCTCAAGCTGGGGCAGGCGCGTGGCGCCGCTATTGTGCCCTGCGTTGTTTCCGGCATGATCGTGGGTGAGTACTCCGCCCGGCAGATCAAGCAGTCCGTGGTCGGCACGGGAGCTGCCGACAAGCTACAGGTGCAGCATATGGTCAGGACATTACTTCATCTTCCCGCCGCCCCCCAGGAAGACGCCGCCGATGCGCTGGCCGCCGCGCTGTGCCATGCCCATACCCGCTCCAGCCTGGTCAGCCTCGCCGGCGCCACGGCGGTGCGCCGCCGGCGCCTGCGGTGAAGGAGGTGCCTGAATGATCGGTCGATTGCGCGGTGTGCTCGTGGCCAGGCAACCGCCGGAGGTTGTCGTGGATGTGGCGGGCGTCGGCTACGAAGTCCAGGTTCCGATGAGCACCTTTTTCCGCCTGCCGGCAGTGGGTCAGGAAGTGAGCCTGGTGACGCATTTTGTTGTGCGCGAGGATGCGCAGTTACTGTACGGATTTCTCGACGAGCGCGACCGGGTCCTGTTCCGCAGTCTGATCCGGGTCAGCGGCGTGGGGCCGAAGCTTGCACTGACGCTGCTCTCGGGGATGGATGCCGACAGCTTCGTCCGCTGCGTGCAGCGCGAGGATCTGGCATCTCTCGTCGCGCTGCCCGGCGTTGGCCGCAAGACGGCAGAGCGCCTCCTTGTAGAGATGCGCGACAAGCTCAAGGACTGGATCGGCGGTGGCGCCGATGGCACTGCGGCCACCGAGGGCGCGGTGACACCGCGGCACGATATCGCGGCGGATGCCGAGGGTGCGCTGGTTGCGCTGGGTTACAAGCCCGCCGAGGCGGCCAGGCTGGTATCGGCGGTGAAGGATGACAGCGTCAGCGACAGCGAAGAGCTGATTCGCCGCGCCCTGCGCTCGACCGTTCGCGACAGCAGCCGGAGGTAGGCACGTGATAGAAACCGATCGCCTCATCTCCCAGGCCCCGAGCAGCCCTCGCGAGGACGCCCTCGACCGGGCCATTCGCCCGAAAACTCTCGAGGAGTACGTGGGCCAGCCGGTGGTGCGCGAGCAGATGGCCATCTTTCTGCAGGCGGCGCGCGGGCGCAACGAGCCGCTCGACCACACGCTGATCTTCGGCCCGCCGGGCCTTGGCAAGACCACACTCGCCAGCATCATCGCCAACGAAATGGGCGTGTCGTTGAAGACCACGTCCGGCCCTGTGCTGGAAAAGGCCGGCGACATCGCGGCGCTGATGACCAACCTCGAGCCTGGCGACGTGCTGTTCATCGACGAGATTCATCGCCTCAGTCCCTTTGTCGAGGAGATCCTCTACCCGGCAATGGAAGACTATCAGCTCGATA
>JAWLGG010000298.1:0-4494 GCA_041685155.1 Chromatocurvus sp. | reverse complement strand
GACCAGGCAGTCGATGCTGTTTGGCAGCATCACCCCGACGCGGTCGCCAGGTTCCAGCCCCATGGCGAGCAGCGCGTTGCCGAGCCGGTTGGTGGCGGCGTCAAACTCGCGGAAGCTGATCGTCCTCTCGCCCTCGCTGAGGCATGGGGCATCCCCGAAATGCCTCGCCGCGCGGCTGATCAGGCTGCTGATTTGCATGCTTGCTATCCCCTGTTGTTCTTCTGGCGCAGTGCTTCCACGTCGTCACGCTGCAGCCCGGCGCCTCTGTCAGCCAGGTTGCGCGAATGCTTCTGGTACAGCTTGTAGAGTACGTCAGCTTCGGGGGTGTCATAGCGATACTTGACCGTGGTTTCGCAGAAGAGCCGGTTCTCCGGCTTGTGCAGCTCGGGCTGGAAGCTGCGGACCCGGGCGTTGTACTCGTCAATGCTCAGGGTGCCCTCGGTGGTCCGGTAGGCGTCCTTTTTTTCATCCAGGTAGGTGATACCCGGCTCCACGCCGCCAACGGTGGGTGCATAATCGCCATCGACAAGAATGGAGTAAGGGATGGGGGAATAGATGCGCGTGGGCGCATCGTTGTGCATCATCATCATGTACTTGTTGAGCTGGTGGCTGGGGCCGGTGCCGACACAGATCTCGCCCAGCGCATCACGGCTGTACTCGTCGTTAAGGAGGGGGCGGAAGCGTTCGGCGCGCTGGTCGATCTTGATCCAGTCCTCCGGATCGTAGCAGCCGGCAATGTGGGCCATGTCCTTGAAGATGGCGTAGTAGGTCAGAGCACCCGCATCCAGCATCTGGTCGCGGGACCAGCCGGCCATTTTCTGCCACAGGCGGCTCATCGCGTCCTTGACCTTGCCATTCAGGTCGAGGAATGTCTGCGTCAGTTCCTCGCGGCTGTGCATGCCAACCGGTTGGAAGCCGTCGGTCAGTGGGCCAGACGTATACAGGCCAACGCCGACAATATTTTCATCCTTGAACTCCGGGTCGGACTCGAAGCTGCCCCAGTCATCCATGATGTTGAAGTTCACACCCCGCGTCGCCATGGTGACTGTGAGGTTGTTGTACGGGACACTCTCTGCAACATCATCCAGCCACGGGAAATCGTACTCGGCGATATCGTTGAAATCGCGAACGATCATCTGCCGATCCTCGCCCAGATTGTAGGGTCCGTGGTTGTGCAGGCTGATACGGCTCTCGCAGGCGATGAGGAAAGCATACTGTGAGGCAGAGGCGACAAAGGCCTGTGCCGCCTGGTGTAGCGGGTCACCGGCCTCGCAGTCATAGAGGTCGGCGTGGAAGACCTGCAGCTGTGCCTCGGAATGAATCTGGCCGCGGTGGCCGCCCTCGAATGCGGTCATGTGCCCGGCGTTGCGGCGGAAGGAAAGCTCGAAGCGCTTCCAGAAGTCGAGGATATAGGCGACATCCTCTGCCGCATCCTGGGGCCGCAGGACTCCCATGTTGATCATCCACTCGCGTCCCAGGAGATAAAAGCAGGGCAACCCCCACATGGCGATGGCGTTCGCCTTCGCCCCCATGTGTCTGGCGCGATCACCGACCTCTTCCGCGCTCATGTGATCCTCGATCTTGCGCAACAGCGCGGGGTAGCGGTAGAACGCGTTCAGGTAGGACATCAGCATGTATGCCGGCACCGGAAAAAGCTTGGACTCCTGTACGGTCCGGGTCACGCAGAGCCAGTAAGTCTCGTCGCCGTTTATCTGCAGCAGATTGTTGCTTTCCAGTAATTGTGCGTAGTCAAGTTTCATGATGTTGGATCCTTTATTGCTGTTATGGCGTGCGTCAGGCGTCTTCGGGCGACGCCGTGTCCCGGGCTGCTGGCTTCAGTCGCGTCTGGCCGTGCGCCAGACATTCGCCGTTACCTCGCGTTTGGTCTGGCCCTGGTAATCCTCAGCAGTCTTTGCCCGCGCGGTCGATTCGATAGTTACCGTGTCACCTTCCATGATGCCGTTGACCTTGGCGTTCATGACGCACGGAATGCCATACTCGCGGGTCAGGATGCCCAGGTGTGAGCGAACCGTGCCGCCGGCGCAGATCACGCCCTTGAACTGCTCGAGGATCGGTGCGGTCAGCGTGCCGCCGGAGTCGTCGATGACGGCGATGGTGTTTTCCGGTACGCCTTCGTTGAGCCATTTGAGCACGCGATCGGTGGAGCGGATGTAGCGCGCGATGCCGGTGGTATCTTCGTTGTAGCGCACCACATTATCGCCGACGCCCCGCAGTTCGCGCCCGTCGCCATCCGGTTCGGCCACAGGAGCCTCCGGGTGTTTGAAGCAGAAGGTTTCGAGATCGGCGTCGCTGGTGCCTTCAGCCGGTTTGTAGGCATCAGGACGTTCCTTCTGCGAAATGCCTGCCGACCAGTCGTAGCGGTGACCCGCGTCGACCAGGGCCTTGTCGACCGACTCGAAGTCTTCCTTGGTGATCAGTGTATTGGCTTTGCCGAGAACGAAGTCTTTCCAGTCTGCTCCGGATTCCTCCAGTCGTCGACGGACAATCTCGTGCATTGTTGCGTGGAAGGCGGCGACCACGGGGGAGGGGGACTCGTCGCCGTATTTATCGGTGTCTACAAGCAGTTTGGTCATGATCTTCTCCTTATTTGGATTATTCTCCGAGTGAGGTGGCTCAGCCTTCACTCTTCTGACCCACTTTCCGGGATGTCCTGAAGTCTACATAGCGTAATTAAGTTATACAACATTGTAGTACAATAAAAGCCTGTGATCGCGGCAGGGCGCGTCTGGCCATGCCGCGGACAACAACGGCCCGTCACTCTCCTCGCGCCTTGCAAGCGCCGCGGCGCCATGAAATACCGAGAGAGCCCGCAAGGGCTTTTCCCCGGACTGTTCTTGTTATACAGTGACGGTGTTGTACAATAATTTTGTCGGACAATAAAGAATAAAATTTTACGGTCACATACGATGCCAGTATGCACGTATGCCCGGCAGCGAGGTACTACCATGAGAGATCTATCAGGTCATCGTATCCTGCTGGTTAACGACGACGGTATTGATGCCCCTGGCATGCAAATCCTCGAGGAAGCTGTCAAGCAGATTTCAGACGATGTCTGGGTTGTCGCGCCAGATGATAACCGCTCGGGCGCATCGCATTCACTGTCTATTCATGCACCGATGCGTGTCTTTCAGCGCGATGCAACGCATTTTGCTGTGCGCGGCACGCCTACCGAGTGCACCATGCTGGGCATTCACGAACTCATCTCGGACCGTCGTCCCACGGTATGTATTTCCGGTATCAATCGTGGTCCCAATCTCGCGGAAGATACGGCGTATTCCGGGACCATTGCCGCTGCGCGCGAAGCGACGCAGCTCGGCGTCCCCGCCATTGCGATAAGCCAGGTGTTTGCCCACGGTGAGACAAACTTCACGGTGGGCGAAGACCGGAAAATCCACTGGGAGACATCGCAGCGCTGGTGCCTGCCCCTGCTGCAGCAACTGCTACAGCAGGATCTGGACCCGGGGGTGTTCCTCAATATCAATTTTCCAGGCGTACCACCCGAAGAGGTGGCGGGTGTGCGGGTCACGATCCAGGGGCAGCGACCACCGGGTTGCTACATTCCGGAAAAGCGCACTGATGGCCAAGGAAATCCCTACTACTGGATTATGCTGTCCTACAGGGACGGCGATTCGCATCCTGACTCCGACCTGCGCGCAATTGCCGAGAACTGTATCTCCGTCACACCGCTGAAGCTCGATCTCAGCGCTCTCGAATACCGCGAGAAGCTGATCGCCGCGCTGCCAGAGTCACTTTAGGGGCGCCCGGGTCATCGGGTCGATGTTCACCGGCGTCAGCAAAACACCAGAGGGACAATTGATGGGTACAGTGCGTCACGCGATCGCTGTCTGGGCATTCAGGAACCAGTTGCTGGTCATATCCGCGATTCTATTAATCACTCTGATCTCTGCGGCAGGCCTGCCGCGTGTGCAGATAAAGACGATATTTTCCGACATGTTGCCCACCGGTCACCCGTA
Source organism: Chromatocurvus sp. (assembly GCA_041685155.1). Lineage (GTDB taxonomy): Bacteria > Pseudomonadota > Gammaproteobacteria > Pseudomonadales > Halieaceae > Chromatocurvus. Next base: position 499 of record JAWLGG010000298.1, on the reverse strand, counting down.
TGCCGAGACTTTCCGGGATCATCCGAACTTTGGCAATCCGCTGACGCTATCAGTCATGATCAAGCGTCGGGATGGTGATATCTACAACACGGATACACTGCAGAAAGTCTGGGACATGACTCAGAATATTGATCTTGCCCCGGCGGTAGATCACGACCAGGTGCTGTCGATCACCACTTCGAAGGCGCGCTTTGCGGAAGCGACGCCTTACGGCATCAACATGCGCCCCTTGATGGACAGCACCGTTCCGCAGACGGCATCCGAACTCACGGAGTTTCGTGCTCGCGTGGAGCGATCGCCCAACGCGCGGGGTTTCCTGGTGTCTGAGGATGGAACGGCGACCCTGGTGCAGGCAACGTTTATTGAGCATCGACTGGATTTTGGTGAGACCTTTGCTTACGTCCAGAATCTTGTCGAGGCGGCTCGCGACGCCAACCACGAGGTGCACCTTGCCGGTGAACCGGCGCTCATTGGCTGGGTCTATGAATACCAGGAGCAA
>JAWLGG010000297.1:0-4503 GCA_041685155.1 Chromatocurvus sp. | reverse complement strand
CCAGCCATTGCCGTCCGCCGCGCTCACTGCCAGTGGAACACAGAGCAGCAGGGCCACAAAAAAAACGCCGCGATTGTTGCCGCGGCGGTGTGGTGTCACTGCTGTGACCCCCTTTCGTGCCTCAGGGCTGGCATCCGAACGAGGCAATCGTCGCACTGGTGCCATCATCCGGATCGGTGGCGGTGACCACGATCTGCCCTGGTTCGAACACGGTTACGTCCTCGTCATCTGGGTCCGGCTCACCACCAGTGAACTCCACTTGAAAGCTCGTGGTAAAGGCGCCGCTGCGGCCACCCCGATCCGGGACGATGACGGCCTCGGAAGGCACGATCGTGCAGTCCCCGGTGGTGTCGAAGTCAATGGTCGTGCCGGCGCCCGGTGCGTTGTTGTAGAAATCGGCGATAAACAGGTCGTAGGTGTTCCCGTTGAAAGCTGTCGTCACAGCCTGTCCGGAGCCTGCGCTGCGACGGGCCAGGACCGCTGACAGATTGCCCGCGGACGACGACAGCGTAAGCACCAGGTCGGCCCGGACGTTGACGAGCTCGCGACTGCAGTAAACGCCGTCACCCTCCACCGGACACAGGCTGCCATTATAGACACCCTCGCCGGTGTTAGGATCGACATTCAGGCTGTACTCGCCGTCTTCGTTGAAGTCCACGAACTCTTCCTCGGATCCTCCTGCGCGGCAGTTTTCGGTGGTGCTAGAGGGACCACACTGTGGACCTTCAGAGGGCGTATAGACCCCGTCCTCATTGTGGTCGATAAACGCCTCCGGCAGGTTCTCAAAGTCTTCGCCCTCGTCGAACAGGCCGTTGCCATTGGCGTCGACGAAAAACTCCTCGCCCACCGCGGTGACTAGGATCGTGGAGCGCAGACCGCGAATCGCGCCAAGGTCATCGGGGCAGGGCCCAAAAGAACCGGAGTGGGAGTCGCAGCGGTAGCTGCCGTCATCCGCGATCGTCTGTATGCTGTCGCGGTTGTCCTGGAACGTCGGCAGTCTGGGTGCCTGGCTGATCCAGAGTACGGAGCAGGTGCCGCGCAGTGGAGTGTCCGTATCCCGCAGACTCCGATAGCGGGCACCGTTGCTCTGTCCGGTAAGGCAGGAGGAGTCTATGGCACCGTATTCCGTTGTAAATGTCACGCTGGTTCCGTCGGCCACGGGATTGTTGAACTTGTCCGCCATACGCACTGTAATCGCCACGTCGACACCGTCCAGGTCGGCTGCTCGTGGTACATTGAAGACCTCCGTGCTCAGGCTGATGGAGTTCTGGTCCGGCAGTCCGGTGCCTATCACGACCTGGTTGGAGGAAACCGATTGCGGGCGCGAGGTGCCGTTGCTGCTCTGGGCGTCAAAGCTGGCGACCACCCGGGTCGATGTCGCGACATTGCCCGAGCGAACCTCGACCTCGACGAGACCGTTGGCATCGGAGACCGCGCTGCTGTTGAGCAATGAGATACCACCGAGGGTGTTGGTCAGCTCGAATTCCACCGGTATGCCCGAGAGCGGGCGTCGCGCCGGGTTGTTAAGGTACTCCGGGTCTCCGGGACCCGCGTCGCCCTCACCGAGTGTGACGGCCTGCTCCAGCACCTCGAAGGTCACCGTGGCCACTTCCGAGCGGCTGGGACCGCCCGTGCCCTTGAGCGCAATGATCGTGCGGTCTTCGCCTTCCTCGCCCTCGGACGGAACGCTGCGAATGAAGCCGATGAAGTTGGCATCGCGGTCCGCGATGCTGACTGTTGCCGTCGCCTCTTCGCCGTTGCTGAGCAGCCGGGCGGTGATCGTGTCCTCCGCCTCGCAGCTGCCGGCGAGGTATTCCACGGAGGCGAGGCCATCGATGGCCTCGACCGTCAGCGAGGAACTGCCGCCCTCCTCGTCGTCAAATTCCCGGAATGTCGCGCGACCGGCATTGGAACATACGCTGCGGAAGCGCACCTCTTCGACGGTGGAGACCGCCTCGCCCAGTTCGTCGACAATGGTCACGGTAAGCACGGACGCGCCGCGGAAGGGCAGGTTTTCCGTGCTGAGGCCAATCTGGCCATCCATGAACATGGTGCCTTCAAAGGAGCCGATGCGTAAACCGGCGGCCTGCACTTCCACCACGGTGTCAATGCTGACCGGTCCGCGTGGAGCCTCTGCCGTGAGCGTGATGGTGTCGGCGCCCAGTGTCGTTCCCGCCTCGATTTCAAAGCGGGCAATGCCCTCACTGTCGGTGCGGGCCTGCCCGTTGGCGGGGAGTATCTGAACGAACTCCGCTTCGGCGGCGACAAGAACGCCACTCGCGGGTTCGCCGGCACGGGTATCCTCGATAACGGTGACTTCAAGAGTCACCGGCCGCGTGGACGTGACCAGGGAGGTCGGGTTGCCGTCCTGGTCTATGACTGCCGTGCTCAGGCGGTAGCTGAGCAGGTCGGCACCCGGGTCATCCGGAATGAATCCCCCGCCACCGCCACCGCCGCCGCCGCCGCAGGCAACCAGGACAAACAGGATGCTGGCGACTGCCGCCAGTCGGCTGGCGAAGATAGCGACGCGGTGACTCATTCTATTCCCCTTTCTGTTCGCAGCCGAACAGGTGTTGTTATCAGTGCACGTGCGTGCTGCGTCGTACTGTAGCCCGACACCGAAACACACGCTAGACCGGTGAATACCATACCACGGTTTATTGGAAGAAAGTCCATATATAACATGGTGATAGATCAAATAGGTAATTTTTAACGCAAACTTCCGTGCCTAGCTCGCTGAAAACTGGCTTCGAGGCTCAGAACAGGCCGGCACTGTCGCCGAGCTTGACCAACCCGAGAAGCACGGCGACGGCCACCACGCCAACACCCAGCAGGTTGCCCAGGCCGCGGTTCACATGGTCTCCGAGGAGATCGCGCCGGTTCATCAGGACCAGCAGCGCGATGGCAACGAAGGGTAGAAGCAGGCCGTTTGCCGCCTGGGCGAATACGATGGCCGCGAGTGGCCGGGTGCCGATGGCAGAGAACAGGGTGCCCGTGACGAGAACGACAAGGCACACCGCGCGGAACGGGGTGTCGCGCAGGCCCCCGCGCCAGCCCAGGGCGCCACAGACGGCGTAGCCAGCCGCCAGGGGGGCGGTGATGGCACTGGTCAGGCCGCCCGCAAAAAGTCCGGCGGCAAAGACCGGGCCGCTGGCGTCGCCGAGCAGGGGTCGCAGCTGATCCGACATGGCAAAGGCGTCAAACGCGGCGCCGCTTGCGTGAAAGGTCATGGCCGCCGTGCTGAGTATGGCCAGGGTCACCAGCCCACCGAGACCGATGGACAGGCCCGTATCCCAGCGCGATTCGCGCAGAGCGCTGTCCAGCGGTACGTCGGCGGACCATTTCTCGCGCACCGCATTCGCCTGCAGGAACAGATTGTAGGGCACGACGGTGGTGCCGATCAGCGCGACGACCGTGAGCAGTGAACCCGACGGCAGGCTGGGCCGGAAAAGCCCGGCGGCGACGTCGGCAAGCGGCGGCGCGACGAGCCAGGCGCAGAGCAGGAACACGGTGCTCATCAGGAGCACCAGGGCAATCAGGACCCGCTCGAGGACGCGGTAGTGTCCGCTGAGCAGCAATACGGCGGCCACGAATCCGATCACGACCGACCAGGTACTGCCCGGTATGCTGCTGACGCTGGCCAGCGCAATCGCGGCACCGGACAGGTTGCCGGCTTCGTATGCGGCATTGCCGCAGCCGATGGCGGCCACCACCAGCACGATGGCGGCGCGTCCCACCAGCCGGCTGTTGAAGGCCCCGCGCAGGTTTTCCGCCAGGCCAGTGCGAGTGACCAGCGCCTGTCGCGCCGCCATTTCCTGAAGGATGACGGTGGCTGCCACCGAAAACAGCAGCGCCCAGAGCAGGGCAAAGCCATAGCTGGCGCCCGCGCTGCTGGCCGTGGCAATGGTGCCCGGGCCGATAAAGGCCGCGGTGACCAGGATGCCGGGGCCGAATGCGGCGCGCCTGCGTCGTGAGCTGGGTGACATGGGGACAGGGGGTCCTCGGGGCCGGGTGCCCATGGTAACAGCAGCGCGTCGCGGAACGCACGAGCGACGGCATGGCCCGCGAGCGCCCTCCTGGAGCGGCGGCAGATGGCGCAATACTGTTACCATTCGCCGGATGACGTCGACCCATCCGCCCAGTCTCTCTGTCTCTGTGGTTCTCTACCACAGCCCTTTGCCGCGGCTGCGGCAGACGCTGGCCAGTCTGCATGTGGCTCTGCAGGAGGCCCGTGGGGAGGGCGTGCTCGGTGCTGTCCGTGTCTGGCTGATCGACAATTCGGTCGATCGGGCCTATCGGGATGAGGCGCAGGTGCTGCTCGACGCGGTGTTCAGTGCAGCCGGGGCGGGTGTGCACACGCGCTTTGTCGCTCTTGAGCAGAATGCGGGTTTCGGGGGCGGTCACAACCGCGCCCTGCTGGACGACGACAGCGACTACCACCTGGTGCTGAACCCGGATGTGGTTCTTGGCCACAGCGCCCTGGCTGCGGGGCTGCGTCTCCTG
>JAWLGG010000296.1:0-4505 GCA_041685155.1 Chromatocurvus sp. | reverse complement strand
CCCATGTTCATGTACCAGGATGGATGGCGAAGCGTCGCGGTGATTTCGGCACCGCGCAGCCGGGCGTCGACGTTGCGATTGGTGGTGACGCCGGGGAACACGAGGCTCCGGCTCGCGGGGTCAAAGCGCGGCGGGCCTGAAATGAAGGTCACGACCTGGTCGACGAAATCATCCACATCGCTGCGCCAGAGACTGCCCTCGAGCGACACGGAAAGATCGCGGGAGAACAGGCCGTCCCGCCGCCAGCGGCCGCCCACCTGCCATTGCGCGCTGTGTTCCGCGCGCAGGTCCGGTGTGGCAACAAACTCGTTGATCACCACCTGCCCGGGCCCGAGGGGCACGGCAAAGTGAACGCCGTCGGCGAACAGTTCGCCGAGGCTGGGAGCGCGGAAGGCTTCGGCATACTCGACCCACAGGTAGCTGGATTCCCGGGGCTGCCAGCCGAGGGCGATACGCGGCGTGACCTCGCTGTCGGCGCGTGTCTCGAAGGCCGCGTCCGCGCGATAGTCGAAATGGTCATAGCGCAGCCCGGGAATGACGGAGAAACCGGCCGCGAGGGGAATTTCGCCCTGCAGGAAAGCCGCCCGGTATTCCACGGCAGCGTCGGGGAACTGCGGGCGGGCACTGCCGTTTCGTGTTCCCGACTGGGTGTCCTCGTAGAGTTCCAGCCCGGCGGTGAATCGCGCGGTCTGGTCGCCGATGCCCGGCACTTCCATGGTGTTGATCAGCTCGGCGCCCCGGGTGCGGAATGTCGAGCGGTCGATACGGGCGTCATCGAGGCGGAATTCCCGCGCGTCGACGCGGTTTTCGTAAGCCACTACCGAGAGATCCAGCCAGTTGCTGTCCGGTGGTGCAACCTGATACCGCAGACGGGCGTTGCGGCGTTCCGTGCTGCGATCCACCAGATTGCTCGCCGTGGCCCGGTCGTTGGCGTTGACCGGATTGCGTCCGTTGTTCTCGAAGTGCTCCAGCGCCACTTCGAATCGTTGGTAGTCGGGCTCGAAACCGAGTTTCAGCAGGGCGCTTCCGGTTTCATCCCGGGTGGCGAGAATATCGTTGCCCCGGCCGTCGACCAGGTCCTCGCCGACGTCGCGCAAAGTCAGGTGCGCGAGGGCATCCAGGCTGCCGGTGCTGCCGTAGGCCGTGGCACTGCCGCGCACTTCCTCGCCGTTGCTCTGGTAGCCGCTGGACAGTCGCAGACCCAGGCCATCGGCATTATTGTTGAGCTCACGGCCATTCGCGGTCTCGATGAGGAAGACGCCGCCGAGGGCGCCGCTGCCGTAGGTTGCCGAACCCGCGCCGCGCAGCACTTCCACGGATTCGATCAGCGCCGGGTCGAGCAGAAAGCGCCCGCCGTGCGCCTTGTTGTAGTTGAGGCGCGTGCCATCCACGCGAATGGCGACCTGCTCATCGCTGAATCCCCGTATGGCGGGTTCCTCCGCGATGCGCCGCGGCCCGCCCTGTATGTTCACCGACGGCAGCGCATCAAAGATGTCGTGATAGCCGTAGGGCTGGATGAGCCTGATCGCCTCGCTATCAATGACGCTGATGGCGGCGGGGGTGGTGAATTGCGCGCGACTCGTGCGGGTGGCAGAGACAACAACGGTCTCCATCGCCGCTGGACGGGAGGGCGATGCAGGAGCAGTGGCGTCAGGCGGAAGCTCGGTTGCAGCTACCGCGGGAATAATCAGGGCGCAGGCCAGGGGCAGGGCGGTCTTCATTACGTGGCTCTCCAGGGGTCTCCGAACATGGGTTCCGTCATGTCTCGGCCTGGCTGGGCACCGGGGTGCTGGCTTGGCGGATCAGGGCTCTCTGTTTGCGTATTTATAATACTAATAATAATGATTATCAATACAAAAAAACGAGAAGAATACGCGATGGCGTTTCCTGTATGATGCGGCGCGTGTTCACGACCCCTGAAATGCAGCGCCTATGCCGATGCCGGATTCCTACGTTACCCACCTCGAATGCTCCCTCACCCATGAGGTCTACCCCGCCGGCCAGGTCCATGGACTGTCCAGCGCCGGGCGCCCCCTGCTGGTGCGCTACGACCTCGACGCGCTGGCAAAAGACGTCTCGCGCGCGCACATTGCCGCCTCCACCGCGGCCGGGTTCTGGCGTTACGCCCCTTTCCTGCCGGTGAGCCGGGAGGAGAATCGCATCTCCCTTGGCGAGGTGATGACGCCGATCATACCGCTGCACAGGTCCGCCGCCTGGCTCGGGGCCCGGCCGGGAAGAATTCTGGTCAAGGATGAGGGGCGCCTGCCGACCGGCTCCTTCAAGGCCCGCGGTCTGTGCCTCGCGGTCTCCATGGCGAAAGAGCTCGGTCTCCGGCATCTGGCGATCCCGACGAATGGCAACGCGGGTGCTGCCATGGCGGCCTACGCCTCCCGCGCCGGCCTGCGTTCCACCGTGCTCTGCCCGGGCGACACGCCGGAAATCAATATCCGCGAGATACAGGCCCAGGGCGGCGAGACATGGATGGTCAACGGCCTCATCAACGACTGTGGGCGACTGGTCGGATCGGGCAGGGAGCGCTTCGACTGGTTCGACGTGTCCACGCTCAAGGAACCCTATCGGATCGAAGGCAAGAAGACGATGGGTTACGAACTCGCCGAGCAGCTGGGCTGGAAACTGCCGGACGTCATCTTTTATCCAACGGGGGGTGGCACGGGATTGATCGGCATGTGGAAGGCCTTTGCGGAACTGCAGGCCTTGGGCTGGATCGATGGCCCCCTGCCGCGCATGGTCGCGGTGCAGGCCAGCGGCTGTGCCCCCATTGTCAGGGCCTGGGCGGCGGGGGAGGAACACGCACCGGTGTGGCAGGATGCGCACACCGTGGCCGCGGGCATTCGCGTGCCCGTCGCCGTGGGTGACTTTCTGATCATCCGCGCCGTGCGCGAGTCCGGCGGCTTCTGCATGGCACTGGACGACGAGGTCATCATGGAGGCCCGCGATCGCATCGCGCAGGAAGAGGGCCTGTTGCTCTGTCCCGAGGGCGCGGCCACGGCGGCGGCCTGCGCGCGGGCGCTGCGCGAGAACCTGATCAGCGACACGGATCGGGTCGTGCTGTGGAACTGTGCTACCGGGCTGAAGTATCCCTTGCCGCCGGTTGAGCGGCGCCTGGACTGCCAGGCGGAGGATCCGCTGCAGGCGCTGACGCCGGTGTAGCGCGATACCCGATTGCGGCACCGCCGGTAGGTGCGCGCATCGCGGCGGGCTGGCCGGACCGCTCAGCGCTGCCAGCGATGGAAGCGCTCTACCAGCCTGAGCAGCCCCTCCGGCGCGTGCGCCTTTTTCCACTCGCCGGCGGCGAACTTGTTCGCCTCCGCCATGGTGGGATAGATGTGGATGGTGCCAAGGATCTTGTTCAGCCCCAGCCCGTGCTTCATTGCCAGCACGTATTCGGCGAGCAGGTCGCCGGCGTGGCTGCCCACGATGGTGACGCCGAGAATCCGGTCGGAACCGGGCGCCGTCAGCACTTTCACAAAGCCTTCGGCAGTGCCGTCGGCAATGGCCCGGTCGAGATCGTCGATGCCATACATCGTGACCTCGTGCCGCACATCCTGCGCGGTCGCGTCCTGCTCGTTCAGGCCGACCCGGGCGACTTCCGGGCTGGTGAAGGTCGCCCAGGGAATCACCGAGTAATCCACCTTGAACTTCTTCAGTCGACCGAACAGCGCATTCACCGCTGCATACCAGGCCTGGTGGGCAGCCGTGTGGGTGAACTGGTAGGGGCCGGCAACGTCGCCCACCGCGTAGATGTTCGGCAGGCGGGTCTGCAGGTACTCGTTCAGCTTCAGAGTGCCGTTGTCCCGGGTCTCTATGCCCAGTTCCGCAAGTCCCATGCTCTCGGTATTGGGCTTGCGGCCGATGGCGATCAGCACGCGATCGAAGGGAATGCGCACCGACTCATCACCATGCTCGGCGTATAGCACCGGGTCACCGTCCTCGACGGCGAAGCGCTCCGCCTTGTGTCCCAGGAGCAGGTTGACCCCGTCGCGGCGCAGGGACTCTGCCACCAGCGCGGCGGCATCCCCGTCCTCCCGCGGCAGGATGTGCGGCAGCATCTCTACCTGGGTCACCTCTGAGCCTAGACGTGCAAAGGACTGGGCGAGCTCGCAACCGATGGGTCCGCCGCCGAGTATCAGCAGCCGTCCCGGGTTCCCGCGCAGCGTCCAGAGCGTCTCTGTGGTCAGGTAGTCGACCTGCTCGAGTCCGGGAAATGGTGGTACCAGGGGGCCTGCGCCGGAGGCGATGATGATGTTGCGTGTGGTCAGCGTGTGTACGCCCTCGTCCCCGGTGATCTCCACTTCCCAGGGCGACAGCAGCCGCGCGGTGCCCTGGCGACAGTCCACACCCAGTGCCGTGTAGCGTTCCACGGAGTCATGCGGTTCGATCTTGGCAATGACCGACTGGATGCGCTCCATGGTGGCCGCGAAGTCCACCTCCGGATGCAGCGGGTGCAGACCGTAGCGGGGACTGTGGCGCGCCAGCGATGCCAC
>JAWLGG010000295.1:0-4509 GCA_041685155.1 Chromatocurvus sp. | reverse complement strand
CTGCGGCGCTATCCGGACCCGGAATCCGATGCCCTGCGGCGCGCCGTGGCAGACTACCACGGGCTCGACGCCGGCCAGGTGTTCCCCGGTAACGGCTCCGATGAGGTCCTTGCGCACATTTTCCTCGGTCTGCTCAGGCAGTCCCGGCCGCTGGTCTTTCCCGACATCACCTACAGTTTCTATCCGGTCTGGTGCGCCCTGTACGGTATCGACTACGAGACGGTGCCGCTGACGGAGGACTTCCGTATCGACGTGGGGTCCATACCGCGGGACAATGGCGGCATCATTTTTCCGAATCCGAACGCGCCCACCGGCTGTTCGCTGGCGCTGTCGGACATCCGACGCGTGCTTCTCGGGCATCCCGATTCAGTGGTTGTGGTCGACGAGGCCTATGTGGATTTCGGCGCGGAATCCGCGATCCCGCTGATTCGCGATTTCCCAAATCTTGTCGTTGTGCAGACCCTGTCCAAGTCCCGGTCGCTGGCCGGTGTGCGCGTTGGCTTTGCGTTCGCGCAGGCCGACCTGATCGAGGCGCTGCTGCGGGTCAAGAACTCCTTCAACTCCTACCCGCTGGACGTGCTCGCCCAGCGCGGCGCACTCGCCGCCTACGAGGATGAGGCGTATTTCCAGTCCTGTCGCGCCCGCATCATGGCGTCGCGGGAACAACTCGCCGCCGCGCTGTCGAGTATGGGGTATCAGGTCCTGCCCTCGGCCGCGAACTTCCTGCTGGTGTCGCCGCCAGATGGAGATGCCGCTGCGCTGTTCGCCCGCTTGCGCGAGCGCGGCATACTTGTCCGGCATTTTTCCCGGCCGCGCGTCGACCGCTTCGTGCGTATCAGTATCGGGTCGGAGGCAGAGTGCGCGACGCTGTTGACCGCGCTGACCGAACTGGGAGCCTGTCGGACCTGAGCCCGACAGGCCTGGTGGCCCACTAGCGTCGCCGCAGGACGACGCTGCCGATGCTGTAGCCGGCGCCAAAGGAGCACAGTACCCCGGTGTCGCCCGGCGCAAAGTCGTCATGATACTTGTGCAGAGCGATGATGGAGCCGGCGGAACTCGTATTCGCGTACTCATCCAGAATGACCGGCGCCTGCCCCTCGGTGGGATCGTGTCCGAGCACCCTGCGCGCGATCAGCTGGTTCATGTTCAGGTTGGCCTGGTGCAGCCAGAGCCGCTTCACCCCGCTAGTGGGGATTGCCAGTCGTTCGAGCTGCTCGCTGATCTGGCCGGCAACTGCCGGGCACACCTCCTTGAAGACCTTGCGTCCCTCCTGAACGAAGAGCTTGTCGGCACCGCCGATGCCGCTTTCGTCAGCGCGGTTGAGAAAGCCGAAGTTGTTGCGGATGTTGTTCGAGAAAATGGTCTGCAGCCGGGTATCCAGTACCGTGAACTGCAGGGCTGACCGGGCCGAGTCGGCGCACTGAAGGACCACTGCCGTGCACACGTCGCCAAAAATGAAATGGGAATCCCGGTCGCGGAAGTTCAGGTGCCCGGTGCAGATCTCCGGGTTGACCATGAGTATGCAGTCGGCACTGCCGCTGCGGATGCTGTCTGCGGCCTGCTGAATGCCGAAGGTCGCCGAGGAGCAGGCCACGTTCATGTCGAAGGCGTAGCCATCAATGCCCAGCGCCGCCTGTACCTCGACCGCGATAGCGGGGTAGGGGCGCTGCATGTTCGAGGCAGCGACGATCACGCCATCGACCTCGTCGGCACTGACGCTGGCTCTGGCCATCGCCTCGCGCGCGGCGGCAACGCCCATTTCGCACATGATGGAGGGTGAATCGTTGCTGCGCTCGGGTATCGAGGGCGTCATGCGCGCGGGATCGAGAATGCCCGACTTGTTCACCACATAGCGTGAACGGATGCCCGAGGCCTTCTCGATGAATTCCACCGAGCTGTGCGGCTGGGGATGTTTTTCTCCCCGGGCTATGGCGTCGGCATTATCCGCGTTGTAGCGGTCGGCCCAGGCATTGAAGGCGGCCACCAGCTCCGCGTTGGATATGCTTTCGCGCGGAGTATAGAGCCCCGTGCCGGAGATGACGACGTCGGTCATGCGTCCATCCATGCGACCTGCAGTATGCGCACGTGATCAGCGCTGCTCCAGGGGAATATAGTCGCGCTGGACGTGGCCCGTGTACAGCTGGCGCGGGCGGCCGATGCGGTAGCTGCCGGAAATCATCTCGTTCCAGTGCGCGATCCAGCCCACGGTGCGTCCGACGGCGAAAATCACCGTGAACATGCTGGTCGGGATGCCGATGGCCTTGAGGATGATCCCGGAGTAGAAGTCGACATTCGGGTACAGTTTCTTTTCAATGAAATAGTCGTCCTCAAGCGCAATCTGCTCCAGTCGCTTGGCGATGGCCAGCAGCGGATCGTTCTCGATGCCGAGCTCGGCGAGTACCTCGTCCGCGGCCTCCTTCATGACCTTGGCGCGGGGATCGAAGTTCTTGTAGACGCGGTGGCCGAAACCCATGAGTCGGAACGGGTCGTTCTTGTCCTTGGCCCGGGCGACAAATTCATCAATGCGCGAGACGTCGCCTATTTCCTCCAGCATGTCGAGTACTGCCTCGTTGGCGCCGCCGTGGGACGGACCCCATAGCGCCGCGATACCCGCTGCAATGCAGGCGAAGGGGTTGGCCCCGGATGAGCCGGCCAGTCGGACCGTGGAAGTGGATGCGTTCTGCTCGTGGTCGGCATGCAGCAGGAAGATGCGGTCCATGGCCCGGGCAAGTACGGGGGAGATGTTGCTCGGCTCGCAGGGCGTGCCGAACATCATGTGCAGGAAATTCTCCGCATAGCTCTTGCTGTTGTCGGGATACATGAAAGGCTGCCCGATGGAGAACTTGTAGCTCATCGCGGCCAGCGTGGGCATTTTTGCGATCAGCCGGAAGGCAGCGACCTGGCGGTGGTGCTCGTCTGAAATATCCAGGGAGTCGTGATAGAACGCCGACAGGGCACCGACGACGCCGCACATGATGGCCATGGGATGCGCATCGCGCCGGAAGCCGTTGAAAAAGGTGCGGATCTGCTCGTGCACCATCGTATGGTTGTGCACGGTGCTGACGAACTTTTCCCGCTGCTCCGCGGACGGCAGCTCACCGTAAAGAAGCAGGTAGCAGGTCTCGAGGTAGTTGGACTGCTCGGCCAGCTGGTCGATGGGGTAGCCGCGGTGCAGCAGGGTACCGGCGGCGCCGTCTATGTACGTGATCTGGGACTCGCAGGCCGCAGTGGAGACGAAGCCGGGATCGTAGGTAAACATGCCCCTGGCAGTGAGAGCACCCACATCGATGACCTGAGGCCCCAGTGTGCCCGAGTGAACCGGCAGCTCGATCACCTCGTCGATGCCATCTACTTTGAGGGTTGCTTTCATCTGGGTCATAGAGGGTCCTGATCATCTCGAACGTGGGGTGCCCAACTATAGAGAGTAACGCCGTTTTGTCAACGCGACAGGCCCTGCGGGAAAACGCGAAAAATCTCCCTGTCGGGGCTGCATAAGTGGCCCGCCCCCGTCGTTTGCCGCATGCTGCCGCGCAGGAGCGCGGGGCGCTGCAATTGTCTTGAAGGGCACGTGGGATTATACTGCGCCGCGCTTTCAACGGTTCCAGGCCGCAGAGTCCGGGCCGCTTCTCTCACCCAAGACAACGGATTTCTATTGTGAAGGATAACCGCCCCGTCAACCTGGACATTGGCTCCATGCGCCTGCCGATCACCGCATGGGCCTCCATCACGCACCGGGCCTCCGGTGTGTTCCTGTTCGCCGCCAGCGTGCTCATGCTGTGGGCCCTGGATGCGAGCCTGCGCTCTCCGGAGTCATTTGCACAGCTGGCGCAGATACTGTCGGGCGGCGTGGCAAAGGCGGTCATATGGGCGGTGGCCACGGGCCTGCTCTACCACTCGATAGCGGGAATCAAGCACCTGATCATGGATCTCGGTATCGGTGAGTCCATGCCGGGCGGCGTGCTGGCCTCGCGGCTCGTGTTCGTTTTCACGTTGGTTCTGTCGCTCATCCTGGGGGTCTGGTTATGGTAAAGGCGGTCACGAGTTTCGGGCGTTCCGGTGTTTCCGACTGGTTGGTGCAGCGTGTCAGTGCCGTTATCCTTCTGGCGTATTTTGCATTTCTCGCCGTGGTGCTGCTTTCCGGCGTCTCCTACGTCGAGTGGAAAAGTCTGTTCGGGTCGACGTGGATGCGGGTGTTCAGCCTCATGGCCCTGCTCTCGCTGGGAGCACACGCCTGGATTGGCATGTGGTCGGTCCTGACCGACTACCTGACGGAACGTATGCTGGGCAGCAAGGGCAACGTGATGCGCATCGCTGCGCAGCTGGCCTGCAGTCTGGTGTTGTTTGTGTACGTCATCTGGGGCGTCCAGATTCTCTGGGGTAATTAGTGTCATGAGTTGGAAGTTCGCAACGTTTCAGCACGCCAGACAAGGTCACTGGCAAGGCGCGGCTCGCAGGCAATGGCCGTCGCCCTTGTCAAGAGTCGCAACGCGGCCAGGGGCCTTGTCTGGC
>JAWLGG010000294.1:3537-4520 GCA_041685155.1 Chromatocurvus sp. | reverse complement strand
GATCGCACATGAGTCGTTTGAAGGTACTGACCGGTCTGGCCTGGCTTTGGGCGGCCTGGCATCTTGGCTTCGGTTTGCTGTCCACCTTTGCTCCCGAGGCGGGCGCGAGCGCTGTTGGCTGGACCGCCGCCGGTGGCTGGACGCCCGAGCTGATTACCATGAGCACTCAATACGGCATGGTTATGGTGCTCCTGTCCCTCATGTTCGTCATCATGGCGCTGAATCCTCTGCAGTACCTCAACCTGATCTGGGTGGCTGTGGCTGAGCAGGTATTGGGCATCATCTACGCGGCCTACATTTATGTGGAGTACGGACAGCTGACCATCCCGCAGATGCTGCTGCAGGCCGGCATCAACAGCGTTGTGGTCATTCTGTTCGTGGTGCTCTGGCTCGGGCTGCGGGATTCCCAGCCACAGCCGGCCAAGGCCTGATACTGCTCCGGTCGCCGCTGCGAAGCCCTGTCTATGGGGGAGGACGAGCGTAACTGGATCGATAGGCATCTGAGAAAAATCGTGATTGCTGTCAGCGTATTCTGCGTGGTGGGTCTGATCGGAAGGGCAATGACGGGGTAGAGGTCCGTGGGGCGAAAGACGAGCGTGCCAGGCCTGCGACATCGCTCTGGCTTCTCGTCGTTTTGTACCTGACGCTGGTTCTCGCGCTGCCCGGCGCATGGCCGAGACCGTGGCGCTGCTGGTCGACGAGATCCTGCCCCTCCAACCGCTGCGCCAGTGGGTGCTGAGCGTTCCCTATCCGCTGAGGTTCCTTTTCGCCAGCCGCCCCGACGTCATGGGCCGTGTGTTGGCCATTGTGCACGGCGCCATTGCCACGCACTTGATCCGCAATGCGGGATTCACGCGCAAGGCAGCCTGTACCGGGGCAGTAACCCAGGTGCAGCGCTTCGGCAGCGCGCTGAACTTGAATATGCCCCAGGGCACCTTCTCTTGACGCTGCGCATCAATTCACTTCGTCCACTGGCATATGCT
>JAWLGG010000294.1:0-3527 GCA_041685155.1 Chromatocurvus sp. | reverse complement strand
CCCGGTGGCGTCCCCGACGGGCGAGGAGCTCTCGCAGCTGGTCCACCGCCTGGCTCGGCACATCGGCCGACACCTGGAGCGGCAGGGCCTGCTGCAGCGTGATGTGGAGAACGACTACCTCACGGAGGACGCCTTCGAGGCCGATGCGCTGACGCCGCTGCACAGTGCCTCCATCATCTACCGCATCGCGCTCGGCCCACAGCAGGGCTGCAGGGTGTTTACCCTTCAGACCTTGCCTGCCTGCGAGGATGACCTGTCGAGTGCCGTCGGCAAGGAAGCCGGTTTTTCCCCGCCCCAGGGCGCCCTCTCTTGACGCTTCGCGTCAATTCACCTTGTGCATGCAGGCGTGGCTGCACGCGCCCACGAACGCGACAAGGTGGAGCGCCTGTGCCGCTACGTGAGCCGGCCGCCGGTGGCGGAGTCACGGCTGTCGCTGACGACCAACGGCGAGATCCGCTACCGGCTGAAGACACCGTATCGCGATGGCACCAGAGCCTGCCCCGCTTTATCGGGTACGCATGTGATCTTTCAGCCGCTGGAGTTGATGGCGCACATCCCTGTGCGCCACCCTGCGGGCGCCCTGCGGTCGTCCAAATCGGCTGTCCTGCCGATTTGTCTTGGCGCGCCTTGCAGCGCTGGTGCCGCGCCCGCGTGTAAACCTGATTCGGTATTACGGTGTGTTCGCACCAAACAGTCGGTTTCGGGCACGGGTCACGCCGGCGGGGCGGGGTAAAGGGAGTACTGCTGCAGGCGGTGGGGTGACCGATGCCGGCAATGAACGTGCAGAGGATGCGACGCCAGCCCAGCGCATGACCTGGGCCCAGCGGCTCAGGCGGGTCTTCCGGATCGATGTGGAGACCTGCCCGAGATGCGGCGGCGCCGTGAAGATCATCGCCAGCATCGAAGGTGACGAGGTGATGCCCATAAAGAGGGGCAGGCCCTCGAAAAGATCCTGGCACACATCGATGCGAGGGTTCTGCGACCGGAGACCGCCACGCTCCCGCCGTCCCGTGCGCCGCCGCAGCTCGAGATCGACGACGACTGGCAGTAGGGCCGTCCAAACCTCGCTTCACTTTTCGCTACATCAGGAATGGTCTGACGGGGTCGCCCGTGTCTCGGCGTCAGGTAAACCATCTATCGCGCTCAGAAGGGGCGTGTGCGGATCGATCTGGAATGCATGCAGGAGGGCAAGCCCGCCGACCTGGTCGATAATGACCGGGGGTGTGAGGGGTACGTAGCGCCTCGCCGTTGCACAAAGCAGGGTTTGTTTCGCCTATCCGTTCACCAATCACTTCTGCAGCATTTGCGGATCGCAGATCTACAAGACTGGTGAACTGATGGCCGACATGGCATTCATCGTTGCATCGACGCTGGATGATCCAGAGGTATTCCAGCCGCAGGCAAGTCTGTACACCTCACGGGCTCTGTCGTGGGACCCGCCTAATCCGGGCACGATGCATTTTGACGAGATGCCGCCTGTTGAGGCTGCCGACTGACAGCTATGAGTCTGTTATACCGAGGGCAAGCTGACCGGTGCGAGTCCGGTGCCTGCTCGGGAAGCGGGCGTTTTACGGGGCCGCTCTGAGTAGCCGCTGTCGGCGACGAGGGGACGAAACAGATTGGTTGTGGATTGTTCTTTATCAGAATATTATGACCATAAATATGGTCAATAAATGGTTGAGCTATGAGTGCTGAATCGATCGGCCTGGCAGACGCCAAGGCCCAGTTGAGCGAACTTGCGGATCGCGCATCGCGTGGTGAAACCGTGATCATCACAAAGCATGGCAAGCCTGTTGCGCAGCTGGTTCGCTCCAGCGCTGCCTACAAACCGGTTTCGTTAGACCGTCTGCGCGAAGTAACTGACCGCATGCCGAAACAGTCGCAGGGAGCCGGTGATTTTCTGCGGGAGCTACGCGATGACGCGCGATATTAATGCTTTATCTCGATACCAGTGTGCTGGTTGCAGCCCTGACATGCGAACATCGAACCCCCTTTGTGCAGGAATGGCTCGCTGAGAAGCCCGGAGGCGTTCTTGCGATCAGCGATTGGGTCATAACTGAGTTTTCCGCAGCGCTGTCGATCAAACTGCGCACCAAGCAAATCAATGTGCAGCAGCGGGCTGACGCCCTGTCTACGTTTACCTTACTCGCAGAGGAGAATTTTTTGCGGATAGCGATCGGACAGCAGGAGTTTAAAGCTGCTGCACGATACGCAGATCAATACAAAACTGGTCTACGCGCCGGAGACTCACTGCATCTCGCGGCAAGCGCAAGCGTCGGCACACGACTTATCACCCTCGACAAGACACTTGCCAAAGCCGCAACGGCCCTGGGCATAAGTAACGATTTACTCTGAGAGGCCGATCCCTGCACAGGGTCTATAAGCCTATAAAATATGGTGGGCCCAGTAGGAGGGCTTGAACCTACGACCAATCGATTATGAGGATGGGGGAGAGGGTCTCACCCGTGCTGCAAGGGCAAGAAAGGTAAGGGCTTTTCTGCTCGCGCCGTTGCTTCAGTGCCGCAACCGAACCTATCCCGAACCGATCCGAGGTCAGTCTGCGGGTGCCGCTGCCGTAAGCTGAGGATTGCTAACGGTTTCCCGCGATCCGAACACCGAACCAGGGCCGAACGGGCCATCGCAGCGATGTGCGTCCCCGAAGGCGGTCATTCATCGGGTGGTTACTGACAGGCAGAAAACGGCCAAGGGCGGACCACCACAAAAAGCCCGCCGTGTGCGGGCTTCTGTCAGGTAACCCGCGATTAGGCTGTGCGCCGCAGCCGCAGCCGCAGCCGCAGCCGCAGCCGCAGCCGCAGGCCTATGAGGCCGAGCACCTGGTCGATAATGACCGGGGGTGTGAGGGGTACGTAGCGCCTCGCCGTTGCACAAAGCAGGGTTTGTTTCGCCTATCCGTCTCTTCTTTTCATCCAAAGTCGGTGCTATTCTGATGTAGTATTACACCAGCTGCCGTAAGAGGGAAGATCGCTATGCCGAGGCAGAGCATTTCATTCACGCCGCCAAACGACCAGTGGCTGAAGGCACAGGTCGAGAGTCAGGAGTTTTCGAGCAAGAGCGATGTCGTCAACGACCTCATTCGCAGAGCCCGTGAAATAGAGGCAATTCGAGCGCGATTGATTCACGCAGAGCAGAGTGGATTCACGGATCTTGGCCGGGACGAGATCCTGAAGGAGGCGAGAGAATCGACCGGTCGTGGGAAGCTATAGACTGTCAGAAGATGCTAAGGTCGATTTGATCCGCATTTACCGCCGGGGAGTTCGAGAGTTCGGAGAAGCGCAAGCAGAAGCCTACTTCAACGCGTTCTTCGAACGGTTCGATATGCTCGCGGAGAAGCCACTAGCCTACCCTGCTGTTGATGAGATCAGAGTCGGTTATCGACGCAGCGTCTGTGGGGCAGATAGCATCTACTATCGGGTCACCGGAGACTGCGTCGAAGTCATGGCGATTATCGGCCAGCAAGATCTGGATGATTGGATCACCATTTTCTTATGTAAATCAGTCACTTACGC
>JAWLGG010000293.1:0-4522 GCA_041685155.1 Chromatocurvus sp. | reverse complement strand
CTCGGACTCTGCATGAGGAAATGGCGCAACAGATCGTGGCCGTGTTCCGTGAGAATCGACTCGGGGTGAAACTGAACGCCTTCCACTGCCAGTTCGCGGTGGCGCAGCCCCATGATCTCCTCGCGCTGCCCATCTGCAGTTTCCGTCCACGCAGTCACCTCCAGGCACTCGGGCAGGCTGGACGGCTCCACCACGAGACTGTGATAGCGCGTTGCGGTAAAGGGTCGGGACAGATCACGGAAAACCCCTTCCCCACGATGGTGGATGGCCGAGGTCTTGCCGTGCATGACGCCGCTTCCCGCACGCACCACCCGACCGCCATAGACCTGCCCGATACACTGGTGGCCCAGACAGATACCAAGCAGGGGAATCCGTCCGGCGAAGGCCTCGATCACGGCCATGGATACTCCCGCCTGATCAGGCGCACAGGGGCCCGGCGATATCACTATGCGCTCCGGCGCCATCGCCTCGATCTCGGCGACGGTCACCTCGTCATTCCGCAGCACCCGGACCTCGGCACCCAGCTCGCCCAGGTACTGGACGACATTCCAGGTGAAGGAGTCGTAGTTGTCGATCATCAGAATCTGCGGCACTGGCCTGTTTTCCATCACCAAAACGCTAACGCCTCCCAAACCACTCACCGACCAGCCGGATCGCGCACACGCCATGCAGGGCAAGGTCCAGCCCGGCAAGGGTTTCGCGATCACCGCTGCTCCGCCAGGCGCGTGAGCGGCCAGGGCCTCCATGATATCACTGATCCGCAGGTGGCAGGGGCAGCCTGCAGGTGTGTCACTCACTTTGGTACCGCGCCTAATCCAGGCAGATAGGGGTGCATCGACCGACACACCGTCTCCCAGAGAATCCCTCTGACCAGACTATGACCAACTCAATACCTTGTAACAGTGCACTAAAACAGTGAGCAGGTCGTACCACGCACTGACTCGTGCTAGAGCCTCTACCACTACGAAATGTAGCCGGATAGCCGGTCGGTTGTCGTGCTCGTCACAAAGCTGCGAAAAAAAATTGCGCGGGTTGACCCGCCAGTGCAAATTAGATTACCGCGAGGGCAGGGGTACCGGCTGATCCAGGAATCCGGCGGGCAGCGCCCAAAGGAGATCGCCATGGCACACACCTTGAAGCCCACCGATCATGATGCGGAGGTTCTTGATACAGCGCAGCTGCAGGCGACGCTGGCTTCAGCGGACCCGGGGCTGCGGAAGGAGTTCTATGAAATTTTCCTCGGCCACGTCGGCGCCGAACTTGAGCAGTTGGCGACGGCGCAGACTGATGCGGAACAGCTCAGCGCGTTGGCACATCAGCTCAAGTCGTCGAGTCAGAGCGTGGGCGCACGACGATTCACCCGCTCGCTTCTCGAACTTGAATCTATCGCCCGGCGCGCACGCCCGGACCCGATAGCGCTGCGCCGCGCACTTAACAACGTAATAGCCACCTGGGCGGAAACCACATCAGCGGTAAGGCAGCAGATGGCCGCACTCAGTGAGTCATGAGCGTATTGATGAACAGCCAGGCAACAAGCGAGCTGCCTCGACGATTACTCGCCGTGGATGACGATCCCTTTTACCGCTATCTCTACAGCCACTTCGGCAGGGGCGCGTTCGACGATGTGACCACTGCCGAGAACGCGGAGCACATCAGTGCCGAAGCGCTTCGCGATGCGGATGTGCTTATTCTCGATCTGGATATGCCCGGAACTGACGGCATGCACTTTCTTACCGTCAGCCTGCCCGACAGTATCGCGCACAACCCACACCTGCAGCTGATTATCTGCAGCGGCATGGACCGACGGGTGATGGAGCTGGCCAGGCGGGCCGCCAATCTGGTTGGATTGAAGCATGTCGACATGCTGCAAAAGCCGTTCACCGCCACCGACCTGAGAGCCGTACTGGAGCGGGCACCCCGCAATCGGTCCACGCGCCCGCGCAACTCCTGGCTTGAGAAGGCCTCAGTACTGGAACTGGAGGAAGCCCTGGAAGCCGGCGATCTGGTCCCTTACTGGCAGCCGCAGATTTCCACACTCACGGGACGGCTCAGTGGTTTCGAAATTCTCTCGCGCTGGCATCACCCGGCCCACGGTGTGCTGCTGCCGGGACACTTCATTGGTGCCATGGAATCCGAAGAGCTGGGCTCACGCTACGCATTGACCATGCTTCGGCAGGCACTGGCATCCATCAGGCGCTGGGAAACCGAGATCAACTTCACCGGTCGCATTTCGCTGAATGCACCGCCAGCTGCCATCATGCACCCGAAATTTGCGGAACAGCTGCTCGGTATCCTCGAGGAGCATGCATTTTCAGATCAGAGGCTGGTGCTCGAGGTCACCGAAAGCACCGCCGCGCGGAATGATTCCCAGTTGCTGGCGGGGCTCGCGCGCATCATGATGCACAAGATCCAGCTCGCCATCGATGACTTCGGCACAGGCCACTCAAGCCTGGACCGTCTGGGAACAGAAGCCTTCAGCGAAATCAAGATAGACCGATCTTTCGTCGGCGTACTGGGGGTCTCGGACACGACCAGAGCCATCACACGCAGCATCATCCAGACAGCGAAGGCTGCGGGTCTGCGCATCGTCGCTGAAGGGGTCAGTGACCGGCAATCGGTGACTGATCTGACCGACATGGGCTGCACCGAACTGCAGGGCAGCTACTTCACAATGCCCCTGCCCGAGCACGAAGTAGTGGCCTGGTTCAAGGACACCGGAGGGCGTTTCCCCGAAGCCAGATACATTCCGCCAAGAACTGCCTGAACGTGACGGCGGCAGAGACGAACGATTCGCTGGTTGGCATCGCCCTATCCCTGTTGCCACGGGGTGAGCTGACGGAGACACTCACGGACTTCCTCACTGCCATTCAACAGGCGTTCGAGTGCGAGCGCTGTGTGCTACTGCTGCAGAACAGCCCGGAGCCCAGTGCCGCGCCCGAACTGTTCAGCGTCCCCAGGCTGCCGTGGCTTGAGCGCAACTCCTCGGCGCTGTTGCGACACTGCATCGCGTCACCGCCTGCAAACAGCCATGGCGATGTCCTTCCCTTACCCACAGAATGCCGGCTTGGCGCGTCTGCCAGGCATTTCATACTCCCTGGTTGCGGATTTCTGCTGCTGGTCGGCGACAGGACGCCCTGGGATGCGCGTATACGCGACACATTCCGGCGCATTCTGGACAGCGTACCAGCATCCCTCCGGGCACTCAGGGCAAATCAGTTCGAGCAGGAATCGCGGCGCAAGCTGGGTCTGGCAACGCGAGCGGCAGGCATCGGTTTCTTTGAGTGGAACACCGCCACCAACTATATGAGCTGGGATGCGGGCATGCACAAGATCTTCGGCGTCACGCCGGAGAATTTCTGCGGCACCGGCAAGGCGCTGACGAGGCGCTTGCACCGCGACAGCAAACAGGGGCTGCTCGACCAGATAGGTGCCTTTCTCGGACACGGGGGCGATGAGTCGGCGGAATTTGCATTCAATATTGTGACCGACCAGCAGGACATAAAGCGGATAACAACCTACGCCGTGCGCTCGCAGGACAGCACTGGCATGACCTGCCTGATCGGAGTGGCCTATGATATCTCCGAGATCGAGTTGGCCAAGACGCAATCGTTGTACCGGTCAGATTTCGAGAACCTGCTGCTCAACCTGTCCATGCGGCTCATCAAGCCGCTGGAAATGCACCTGGATGCGCTTACACAGGAGGTGCTGCGCGATGTCGCACTGTTTGTCAGTGCTGACCGTGCGTACATCTTCGAGTATGACATGCAGCAGATGACCTGCAGCAATACCCATGAGTGGTGCAATACCGGAATAACGCCCGAGATCGACAATCTGCAGGATATCCCCACCAGCGAACTACACTGGTGGCTCGCCGCGCACGAAAATGGCCAGCCCTTCGTTCTGCGTGGAGTCAATGACCTTGAAGCCGCGCATCCGCTGCGGCAGATCCTCGAGCCACAGGGCGTCAGGTCGCTGGCGACGTTCCCGCTCATGCACGGCGACAGCTGTGAGGGATTCATCGGGTTTGACGCAGTATCTGGCGAACGCCGCTGGAGCGAGATCGACATTTCGATTCTCAATCTGCTGTCACAGCTGCTGGTCAATATGCGGGACAAGGCGCGCATTGAGGAGCGCGTGGGGGAGACCGAGCGCCAGCTGCGGCTGTCGCGCGATGAGGCAGAGGAGAAGGCACGGGAAGCTATTCTCGCCAATCGCTCCAAGACCGACTTCATTGCCCGAGTCAGTCACGAAGTCCGCACACCGCTGCATGCCATCAACGGCCTCGCCAACATGCTGCTGGAGGGCGTGCCGGAGGCTGACGTTGCGTCGCATCTGCAGACCATCCTCACGTCTGGCGAATCCATGCTCGAGCTGATCAATGACGTGCTGGACTATGCACGGATCGAGTCCGAGGGTCTGTCGCTGCAGCATGAACCATTTGACCTGCACGGCCTGCTGCGGCATCTGGCGAGGCAGTTCCAGCCGCTGGCCGCCAGAAAGTCGCTGCAACTTGAGCTCCATA